>PVBP01000001.1 GCA_002995625.1 Lysobacteraceae bacterium
GTCTGGCGGTCGTCAAGCGACTCGACCCGACGGGTAAGGGGCACTATCGGTCAGTTGGCCAGAGGTTCCCTGGGTGCGCAATCTCGTTCGACGCGAAGGCAGTTCATTCTTCCTGCAGAAGGCCGACGGGCGCTTCTACCCCGACTTCCTGTGTCAGCTGCCGGGCAGCACAGACAAGCCCGGCCCGGTCCTGGCCGTCGAGTACAAGGGCGCGGATCGTTGGGCTGACGCGGAAGATGACCGGTTGATCGGCGGCCTCTGGGCGAACCTGTCCGAAGGGCGCTGCCGCTTCGTGATGGTCAAGGACAAACGGTGGGATTGGATCGAGGAGAAGCTGTCGCCGTCGCTGGTTCGGTAGAACTGATCCCGAGAGTTGATCGCTGTGGACCACGCCACCCTTTCCACCCTGCGCGACCGCCACCCCGCCTGGCGCTTGCTGGCCTCGCCGCACGCGCCGCTGGTGGCGAGCTTCCTGCACCGGGTGTTCGTGGCGCCGAATGTGCGGGTGATGAGCGAAGCCGATCTTGCGGAGGCGTTGGAGGACGAGCTGTTCGCCCTGCGCGAGCAGTTGGGACCGGAGGCGTACCCCAAGGGCGCGCAGGACTACCTGAACGACTGGGCCGCGCCCGACAAGGGGTGGCTGCGCAAGTTCTACAAGCCGGGCACGGACGAGGCCCAGTTCGACCTGACGCCCGCCACCGAGAAGGCCATCGCCTGGTTGCTGACGCTGACCGAGCGCCCATTCGTCGGCACCGAATCGCGCCTGCTCACGCTGTTCGCGTTGCTGGAGCAGATCTGCGCCGGCACCGAGGCCGACCCGATCAAGCGCGCGGCCGACCTGCGCAAGAAGCGCGACGAGCTGGACGCCGAAATCGCCCGCGTGATGGCGGGTGACGTACCGCTGCTGGACGACACCGCGGTCAAGGACCGCTTTCAGCAGTTCCAGCAACTGGCGCGCGAGCTGCTGGCCGACTTCCGCGAGGTGGAACACAACTTCCGCCTGCTCGACCGCAAGGTGCGCGAAAAGATCGCGCTGTGGGAAGGCGCCAAGGGTGCGCTGCTCGACGAAATCATGGGCGAGCGCGATGCCATCGGCGACTCCGACCAGGGCCGCAGCTTCCGCGCGTTCTGGGACTTCCTGATGTCCAGCCGGCGACAGGAGGAACTCTCCGAGCGGCTGGAGCGGGTGCTTCGGCTCCCCGCCGTCGCTCAGCTTTCGCCCGACCCACGCACCCGCCGCGTGCATCACGACTGGCTGGAGGCAGGCGAACACACGCAGCGCACGGTGGCCCAGTTGTCGCAGCAGTTGCGCCGCTTCCTGGACGACCGGGCTTTTCTGGAGAACCGCCGCATCCTGGACTTGCTGCACGGCATCGAGAGCAAGGCGCTGAGCATCCGCGGGGCCGTGCCCGCTGGCACCGTAATGCACATCGACGCGATGGCGGCAGTCATCGAGCTGCCGCTGGAGCGGCCTTTGTTTACGCCGAGCGCAAAGCCTCACCTGGCCGATCTGGCCGTGCTGGCGGGCGAGGACGACATCGACACCGCGCGCTTGTTCGATCAGATCGTGGTGGACAAGGCGCGTCTGCGGTCCGCCGTGCAACGCGCACTGCGTCAAAAGGCGCAGATCACTTTGCGCGAGCTGCTAGAGCTTGAACCGCTGAAACAAGGATTGGCCGAACTGGTGGCCTACCTGGAGCTGGCCCATGCCGGAGACGGTGACTCCCTGGAGGGCCTGCGCGCCATGGTGGACGAGGCCGTGCAGGACACCATCCGCTGGCAGGCCAGCAACGCCGAGGGAGAAGCCGTGACGCGCGAGGCGCGCTTGCCACGGGTGATCTTTACGCGTTGACGGCGGTCACGAACGGTGGGCGGCGAGGGAGAGTAGAACATGAACGACGCACTACACGAGAACGATTCGGTGGAGCCGCCACCCAGCGTGCTGCCGGCGGTGCCCGAGCTGTCGCAGCTGATGGTGCATCTGCTCAAGGGTGTGCTCTACCGCGACGACGATGAGCGCCTGTGGGCGAGCCTCTTGCGCCTGCAGGGGCGGGTGCGGGAACAGGCTGCCATGCTGCTGCTCGACCTGGTGCTGGACGAGGCCGAAGGCCACGCCTTCCTGAAGAGCCGCCCGGACCCGGACGAGGCTTCAGGGACGCCCCGCCTGCCAAGGCTTGTCGCACGCCGGCCGCTTTCCTACCCGGTGAGCCTGATGCTGGCGCTGCTGCGCAAGCGCATGGCCGAGTTCGACGCCGGCGGTGGGGACACCCGACTGGTGCTCTCGCGCGACGACATCGCTGAGCTGATGCGGGTGTTTCTGCCTGATGGCACGAATGAGGCGCGGCTGATCGACCAGGTGGACGCGACCATCACCAAGGTGGTTGATCTGGGCTTTCTGCGCCGGCTCAAGCCCGCTGCCGGCGCTGGGCAGGACAGAGGCCACTACGAGGTGAGGCGCATCCTGAAGGCGTTCGTCGACGCGCAGTGGCTGGCGGAGTTCGACGCGCGGTTGGAGGTCTACCGCACGGCGCTGTCCGCACCGCCTGCCGAAGCGACTGACAAGGCGGCCAGCAAAGGCGTGGCCGATGGTTGAAGCGCCGATGGACGCTGGCACATTGGGGCTGGACTTCGTGGCCGACGACACCCGGGTGGGCTTTCGGCTGCAGCGGCTGGAAGTGCGCAACTGGGGCACCTTCGACAAGCGTGTCTGGCGCTACGAGCTCGACGGGCGCAATGGCCTGCTCACGGGCGACATCGGTTCGGGCAAGTCGACGCTGGTCGATGCCATCACGACCTTGCTCGTGCCGGCGCATCGCGTGGCCTACAACAAGGCGGCTGGGGCGGATGCGCGCGAGCGCTCCTTGCGGTCCTACGTGCTGGGCCACTACAAGAGCGAGCGCAATGAGGTGACGGGGAGTAGCAGGCCCGTGGCGCTGCGCGATGCATCGAGCTACTCGGTCATCCTCGGTGTCTTCCGCAACGAGGGCTATGACCAGGCCGTGACGCTGGCCCAGGTCTTCTGGCTGAAGGACCCGCAGGGTCAACCCGCACGCCTGTTCGTAGCGGCCGAGCGGGCCCTCGCCATAACGGATGACTTCAGCGGCTTCGGCAGCGATATCACCGCCCTGCGCAAGAGGCTGCGGGGCGCGGGCTGCGAGCTGTTCGACAGCTTCCCGCCGTATGGGGCCTGGTTCCGCCGGCGCTTTGGCATCGAGCACGAGCAGGCCTTGGAACTGTTCCATCAGACGGTATCGATGAAGTCGGTGGGCAACCTCACCGACTTCGTGCGCAGCCACATGCTGGAGCCCTTCGACTCGGGGCAACGCATCGAGGCGTTGATCCGCCACTTCGACGACCTGGACCGGGCGCACCAGGCCGTGCTCAAGGCCAAGCGGCAGGTGGACTTGCTAACGCCCCTGGTCGACGACGGCGCGCGCCACCAGCGGCTCACGGCGGAGATCCAGGGCTGGCGGGAGGCGCGCGATCAGCTTCGGCCGTATTTCGCCCGGCTCAAGGGCGAGCTGCTGGACCGCCGACTCGGCTTGCTGGCGGAGGACGCGGCCCGGCTCGATGCACAGATCGAGCGCCTGGATGCGCAGCGTGAGACCGAGCGCGTTGAAGTCGGCCGCCTGGAGCGGGCCCTGCGCGACAACGGCGGCGATCGCCTGGAGGAGCTGGCGGCAGAGATTCGCCGTCTGGAGCAGGACAAGCAACAACGCCAGAAGAAGTCTGACCGCTTCCAAGAGCTGCTGGCCCGCATCGATGAGTCGGCGCCAGGGGATGAAGCAGGCTTCCTCATCCAGCAGCAAAGCATCAGCCAGCGTGCCGAAGGCTTGCGCGAGCGCATTGCCGACTTGGACAACCGCGAGCGCGAAGAGGACTTCACTTTCCGCAAGGGCCGTGAAGAGCACGCCGCCCTGTCCGAGGAGATCGACAGTCTCCAGCGGCGCAAGAGCAACATCGACGCCGCACAGATCCGCATTCGCGATGCGCTGTGTGCGGCGCTGGCGATCGGAGAGGACGAACTGCCTTTCGCAGGCGAGCTCATTCAGGTGCGCGACGAGGAGCGCGATTGGGAGGGTGCCGCCGAGCGGCTGCTGCGCGGCTTCGGCCTCGCGCTGCTGGTTCCGGACGGGCACTACAAGGCCGTTGCGGACTGGGTGGACCGCCAGCATCTGGGTGCCCGCCTGGTGTACTTCCATGTGCGTCCGCGAAAGGCGGCGCAAAGCGCGGCGCTGCATCCGCAGTCGCTGGTGCGCAAGCTCGCCATCAAGACCGATTCACCACACTACGAGTGGCTGGAGCAGGAGCTTCTGAGCCGCTTCGACGTCGCCTGCTGCGACACCGGGGAGCAGTTTCGCCGTGAGACGCGCGCCATCACGCGCTCCGGTCAGATCAAGGACCCGAGCGGTCGCCACGAGAAGGACGACCGCAGCCGGATCGACGACCGCAGCCGCTATGTGCTCGGCTGGAGCAATGCCGACAAGCTGCGAGCCCTGCGAGACCAGCGGGAGCGTCTGGAGGCAAAGCTGGCCCTGCTCGGGCAGCGCATTGGCGAGATCCAGCAGGCGCGCAACGAACTGCGGGGCCGGCTCGATGCACTCAGCAAGCTGGAGGAGTTCACGCGCTTTGCGGACATCGACTGGATGAGCCTGGCCCGCCAGATTGCTGGACTCACAGAGGAGCGCGCGCGGCTGGAAGCCGCATCCGACACCCTGCAAGAGTTGGGGCGCCAGCTCAAGGCCGCACAGGAGCGATTTGCCGAGCTGGAGGTCAAGCGGTCCGACGCGCTGGGCAAGCGAGGCGAGGTCAAGAGCAAGCGTGAGACAGCGCAGGCGATGCGGGATCAGGCCGGCAGCGTTTGGAACGACTTGCCGCTGACCGCGACGCAGATTGAGCGCCTGGATGGCTGGCGCTCGCAGGCGCTGGGCGAGCATCAACTGTCGGTCGAGTCCTGCGACAACCGGGAGCAGGAGGTGCGCAAGTGGCTGCAGGAGCGCATCGACGCGGAGGACAAACGCCTGGCCCGTTTGACCGAGCGCATCGTCAATGCCATGCGCGGCTTCAAGGAGGAGTTCAAGGCCGAGACCGTCGAGATGGACGTGAGCCTGGCGGCGCTGCCGGAGTACGAGCGGATGCTCACCGGATTGAAGAGCGACGACCTGCCGCGATTCGAGGCGCGCTTCAAGGAGCTGCTCAACGTCAACACGATCAACGAGATCGCCAACTTCAACGCCCAGCTCGCCCGCGAGCGCGAGACGATCAAGGAGCGCGTCGACTTCATCAACCAGTCGCTTGAGGCCATCGACTACAACCCCGGCCGGTACATCAAGCTGGTGGCGCTGCCCAGCCCGGATGCGGAGATCCGCGACTTCCAGCAGGACTTGCGCGCGTGCACTGAGGGCGCGATGACGGGCTCGGCCGACGAACAGTATTCGGAAGCCAAGTTCCTGCAGGTCAAGGCCATCATCGACCGCTTCCGGGGCCGAGAAGGACTGTCGGACGCCGACCGGCGCTGGACTGCCAAGGTCACCGACGTACGCAACTGGTTCCTGTTCTCGGCCAGCGAGCGCTGGCGCGCCGACGGTGCCGAGCACGAGCACTACTCGGACTCAGGCGGTAAGTCGGGCGGTCAGAAGGAGAAGCTGGCCTACACCGTGCTGGCCGCGAGCCTGGCCTACCAATTCGGCCTGGAGTGGGGCGCCGTTCGTTCGCGGTCGTTCCGCTTCGTCGTGATCGACGAAGCTTTCGGGCGCGGATCGGACGAGTCGGCGCAGTACGGTTTGCGCCTGTTCCAGCAGCTCAACCTGCAGCTGTTGATCGTGACGCCGCTGCAGAAGATCCACATCATCGAGCCCTTCGTGGCCAGCGTCGGCTTCGTGCACAACGAGGGCGGACGCGACTCGCGGCTGCGCTGCCTGTCGATCGAGGAGTACCGGGCTCAGAAGGCGGAAGGCGTGGCCGAAGCCAGGGCTGCCGGAGACGGCGCGGCACCATGAGCTGGACCACGCCGGCAGATCTGCGCGCTCAGGTCCAACGCTTGTGGGATCGTGGCGAATTGCTGCGGGCAGCGGTGACGGACACCGTTCCGTGGCCGCTGCGCCTGAGCTTGAAGCCGCCCAGCGCTGCGGACCTGTCCGATCGCTTCGAGGCCGTGCGCGACTGGGTGCGTGCCATCGCCGATACCCCTCAGGTCCGAATCGAATGGCGCGAGTGGAACCACCGCGTCCAGGGCGTGCAGCGGCTCCCAGCGGCCGTCTGGATCGATACCCTGCAAGACGCCTTGGCCTTCATCGGCAGGGCTCGGCAAGCGCAGCGGTTCGAGGCGGTGTGGCAGCAGACGACGGCCGCGCAGCCGCCGCTGCTGGCGTGGCTGTCTAGGCGGCCAATCCAGGCGCTGGATCTGGCCGACCGCTGGGATCGTCTGCTGGCCGTCGTCGCATGGCTGCAGGCCCATCCTCGACCGGCCGTGTACCTGCGCCAGGTCGACGTGCCTGGGGTGGACAGCAAGTTCATAGAGGCCCACCGAGGCGTCTTGGCCGAGCTGCTGGACCTGGCTCTGCCACCCGAAGTCATCGAGCTTGACGCGACCGGCGTCGCGCAGTTCACACGCCGATTCGGCTTCCTGGACAAGCCCGTACGGATTCGCTTTCGTCTGCTCGACCCGTCGCTGCCCAGCCTTCCGGGCTGCGCGGGCCTGCCCGACATCACGCTGGACGCCGGGAGTTTCGCGGCGCTGACGCTACCTGCCCGGTGCGTCTTCATCACCGAGAACGAGACCAACTTCCTCGCCTTCCCGCCGACTGCGGACGCCATCGTCGTCTTCGGCGCCGGCTACGGCTGGGAACCGCTGGCGCGCGCCGAATGGCTGCAGCGATGCCAGCTACACTACTGGGGTGACATCGACACTCACGGATTCGCCATCCTCGACCGCCTGCGCGGCTACTTCCCAGGCGTGGCGTCCTTCTTGATGGACCGAGCGACGCTCCTTGCCCACCGCCTCCACTGGGGCGAGGAGCCCGACCCTGCGCGCCACGATCTGGCGCGTCTCACACCCGAGGAGGCGGCCGTCTATGACGACCTCCGCTTCGATCGCCACCAGCCCCGGCTGCGTTTGGAGCAGGAGCGCGTGGGGTTTGGCTGGTTGTGCGATCGACTGGCGTGTATCCCCTCGGGAGCCGTCGTGGCCCCGCCTTCTGGCTTGTAAGCCCGAAAGCGGCTTCTCCGCTGGGTGAGTAATCCGCCTCCATCCACAAGGGCCCGGGTGACCTCCGGGCCTTTTTCCTGCGTGAGATCCGCGCGCCGCCCGGCGTCCCCGCGCGTGGTGCGCCGCGTGCGGAGGTATAGACTGGGAGCCTGCCAGAGGCCGGAACTCGCCATGCGCCGTCCCTTCGCCCTGCTGCTCGTCGCGTTCGCGTCGGCGCTGCCGGCGGCGGAGCCGACCGTGATCGTCGACGTCGGCCGGTCAGGTCCGGCCGAGCTGGCGCGTCTCAAGTCCGCGGACGGCGTGGTCTGGTCGGCCGAGTTCGGCAACGAGCTGCTGCTCGGCGTCTCGCCGGAGGCAATCGACGACTGGCTCGCGCGCGATGGCGTCCGTCCCGGCCCGACGCGACTTGCGGCGGACGAGATCGTGGTGCGCGACCACGTCTGCACGGTGCACGATCAGGAGCCGGCGCTCGCGGTCGTTGGAGGCTACGAGATCCTGCGCAAGCCGCCGATGCTCGCGCGCGCGACGCGCGGCGCGCACGTGTCCGGCGAGCCGCTGCCGGCCGACGGCGTCCAGGCACGCGCGGCCTACAACCTCGAGCAGCCGGTTCCGCGCGCGAGTGCCGATCCCGAGGTGGCCGCGCTCGCCGCGCGGGTCGACGCCGACCGCTGGTTCGCGACCGTGGTCGACCTCGCGGGCTTCGACCGCAACAGCTTCAGCCCGGGGCTCGGCCCGGCGCACGACTACGTGCTCGCGCGTTTCGCCGCCAGCGGACTTGCGACCTCGAGCCACGCGTTCACGCTGAACGGCCAGAGCGCGTGCACCCCGCCGCAGCCGCAGGTGACGCTGGCCAATCCGATCGGGGTCAAGGCCGGCACGACCACGCCGGGCGAGTGGATCGTGGTCGGCGCGCACTACGACTCGCGCAACACCGGCCGCTGCGACACGACGAACCCGCAGCCGGGGGCGAACGACAACGCCAGCGGCTGCGCCGGCGTGATCGAGCTGGCCCGGGTGTTCGCGACGATCGACACCCAGCGCAGCATCGTCTTCATGTGCTTCGCCGGCGAGGAGCAGGGCCTCGTCGGCAGTCGCCGCTACGTCGAGGACCTCCAGCAGTCGGGCGACATCTCCCGGGTCCGATACATGATCAACCTCGACATGATCGGCTATGCGGTCGACGACTCGCTGGCGACGCGGATCGAGACGATCCCGGCCTTCGCCGGCGAACTGCAGCGCTTC
This sequence comes from Lysobacteraceae bacterium, assembly GCA_002995625.1. GTDB lineage: Bacteria > Pseudomonadota > Gammaproteobacteria > Xanthomonadales > Ahniellaceae > UDEA-SF1. Next base: position 8,450 of record PVBP01000001.1, read on the forward strand.
GCCGCGGCGGCGGCGACGTACGCGCCCGAACTCTCGCCGATCCTGTCGACCCAGACCCAGGCCTACTCGGACCACTGGTACTTCCTCGCCGCCGGCGTGCCCGGCGCGTTCACGTGGGAGAACGGCGCGGCGATCTACCCGCACTACCACCGCGCGACCGACGTGCCGGCGAACCTGACCCGGGGCCGCGAGCTGGCGCGCGGGATCCTCAGGATGGACGTCGCGATCCTCGCCGCCGAGGCCGGGCTGGTGCCGCGGCTGTTCGCCGACGGCTTCGAGAACTGATCCTTCGCGCGGCGCCGCCGGGCGGAGCGCGCGCATCGATGCGACGTCAGTGCGCGTCGAAGCGCACCGTGAAGCGCGCGCCGCCGAGCTCGGCACTTCGGTCGACCGAGAGCCGGCCGCGGTGCGCGCGCACCAGGTCCTCGACGATCGAGAGGCCGATGCCGTGCCCGGCGACGCGCTCGTCGCCTCGCACCCCCCGCTGGAGCAGTCGGTCCACCTGGTCGTCCGGGATGCCGGGTCCGTCGTCCTCGACGATCAGCTCGAGCCCCGGCCGGCGCGCGTTGGGCGGCCCGAGGCGGCGCGCGGTCAGCAGCACGCGATGGGACGCCCACTTGAACGCGTTCTCGAGCAGGTTGCCCATCAGCTCCATCAGATCGCCGACCTCGCCGAAGAAGCGGGCCTGCGGATCGATGTCGAACTCGCACAGCACGTTGCGGTCGGCATGCAGCTTCTCGAGGCTGCCGACGATCGCCTCGGCCGACGGCTGGATCGCGACCGCGCTGGCGAAGGGCTGGTGCCCTGCCGCGGACGCGCGCGCGAGCTGGTGCTGGACGATGTCCTCCATGCGCCGGATCTGGCCGTCGATGGTCCGGAACGTCGCAGCCGGATCGTGCCCGCCGGACTCGATCTCGCCGCGCATCACCGCAAGCGGGGTCTTCAGCGAATGGGCGAGATCCCCGAGCGTCCGGCGATAGCGCTCCCGTCGCTCGCGCTCGGAATCGATGAAGTCGTTCAGCGTCTCGGTGAGGCCAGTCAGCTCGCGCGGGTAGTGGCCAGGCAGATGATCGGCGGCGCCGCGCTCGACCGCCGCGAGATCGCGCTCGACCTTGCGCAGGGGCGTCAGGCTCCAGCGCAGCACCGCGAGCTGCAACAGCAGCAGCGCGGCGCCGATCACCAGCAGCCAGGCGCCGAGCGTGCGCCGGAACACCTCGAGCTGGCGGTCGAGCTCCTCCTCGTGCTCGGCGATGTGGAACGTGAAGTTCTGGGCGTCGCCGTTGCGGTCGATCCAGCTCACGCCCTGGCTGTAGACGTAGACGCCGCCTACGTTGGTCGGCACCGGACCGACGAAGCGCTCGGCGCCGGACTCGAGCCTGAGCTCGAACGGCAGCTCGCGGCCCATCGACGACGGCGATTCCCAGTAATAGTCGCGTCCGACGATGCCGGCGTAGAGGCCCGAACCGGGACGCGAGAATCGCGCGTCCGGGAGCGAATCCGGCAGGATCAGGCGTCCCCGCACGTTGAGCTCCGACCCGGCGTAGAAGGCCAGCGCGTAGGTCTTCAGGCGCGCCTGGACCTGCGAGACGCTCGATTCGTAGAACGCGCGATCGAGCGCGAAGAACGAGGCGCTGAGGAACGCGGCCAGGAAGATCGCCGATGCGACCAGCGAACGCGCCTGCAGCGACCAGGCCGGGCGATCCGCGCTGAGCAGCCGCGCAGCCAGCCCTCGATTCCGGCGCGTCGATGCCTCCGCCACGGTGCCCCCGCCCTCGCTGCCCACGCCGCGGCACCGGCCGGTCGCCGCGGCGGGACTCGGTCGATGCTCAGTTCGAGCGCGGAATCGCGAACCGGTAGCCGCGGCCGCGCACGGTCTCGATCGGCTTCAGCGTTCCGTCGGGGTCGAGCTTCTTGCGCAACCGGCCGATGAACACCTCGAGCACGTTCGAGTCGCGATCGAAATCCTGCTGGTAGATGTGCTCGGTCAGGTCGGTCTTCGAGACCAGCTCACCCGCGTGCAGCATCAGGTACTCGAGCACCTTGTACTCGTAGCTCGTGAGATCGACGGTCTGGCCGTTCAGCGCCACGGTCTGCGCGGTGGTGTCGAGCGTCAGCGGCCCGCATTCGAGGATCGGCCGCGACCAGCCGGCCGCCCGTCGCACGAGCGCGTTGATGCGCGCCAGCAGCTCCTCGACGTGGAACGGCTTCACGAGGTAGTCGTCGGCGCCGACCTTGAGGCCCTCGACCTTGTCCTGCCAGCTCGAGCGCGCGGTCAGGATCAGGATCGGGAACTTCTTGCCCTCCTCGCGCAGCTTGCGCACGAGGTCGATGCCGGTGAGCTTCGGCAGGCCCAGGTCGATGATGCCGACATCGAAGGGCATCTCGCGGCCCAGGAACAGTCCATCCTCGCCGTCCGCGGCGGTGTCGACCGCGAATCCCTCGCGCTTCAGGCGCGCGGCCAGCGTCTCGCGCAGGGCGGCTTCGTCTTCGACCAGCAGGATACGCATCGATGGGCCTCCTTGATTGTTGGTCTTCTCGGGTTGCTGTCAGGCATCAGGCGCGATCACGGCGTGGGCCGAGACGCGCCGGCGACGGGCCGCGTCACTCCGCCGGCAGCTCGGACCGACGCGGCGGTCCGACCCGGAGGCCGTGACGCGACGGCCGTCCCGCCCCCCGCTGCCGGTCAATCCGGCGGTTCGGCCGGGAAGTCGTCCCGACCCGGACTACCCGGGCCGCGGCGGTCGAAGGCCGGTGCCTCGCGCCCATAGGGCTCGCGCGCGCGCGGCCCGCGGTAGGCGTCGTCGGGACCGAGCGTCGCGCGGTGCTCGCCGCTCCGGGTCGGACCCTCGGGTTCGCCCCGATGCCGGGCACGCCAGCGCGCATCCTCGTTCCGGGGCGGACGCTCATCCTGCCAGCGACCCTCGGTCCATCGCGGCTCGGCCCGGACGTCGTCCTCCACGCGTCGCACGTCGCGCGTGAAGCCGATCGGATCGCCACCGACCGCGCCTGCGATCTGCCGCACTTCCACCCGGCCCTCGCGCGTCAGCACCTTGACGCGGTGCACCTTGCCACCGTGGGTGCGCACGGTCTGCGCGGACAGGATGTAGCCGCCGGTCTCCTGGCGGATCCGATCGACCGCATCGCGCAGTTCGTCGGCTCGCGCATCCGTCCCGGTCGCGAGACCGGCGACGAGCACGAACAGGCTGACGAGTGCTGCGGGGGATCGGGCCATGACGAGCGGATGGTAGAGGCAAGCGCCGGGTCGTGGGACCCGGAGACTGCGTGCCACGCATTGAATTTCGCCTGAACTCGCCGGGGCGTCCCGGCCCGGCGAGGCCCCGCATTCACGGCGCGGCAACGCCATCGAGCGATAATTTCGGAAACTTTCGAAACTTCGGGATCGCCATGGACCTGCCACCGCTCACGCAACGCTTCGTCCTGCACTTCGGCGAGATGGGCAGCCGTTGGGGCATCAACCGCACCGTCGGGCAGATCTACGCGCTGCTGTACGTCAGCCCGAAGCCGCTGAACGCCGAGGAGATCACCGAGGCGCTCGGCCTGTCGCGGTCGAACGTGAGCGTGGGCCTGAAGGAGCTCGAGTCGTGGCGCCTCGTGCGGCTCTCGCACCAGCCGGGCGACCGGCGCGACTACTTCAGTGCGCCGGAGGACGTCTGGGCGATCTTCCGCACGCTGGCCGAGGAACGCCGCCGGCGCGAGGTCGATCCGACGCTGTCGATGCTGCGCGACGCGCTGCTCGAGAACCCCGGGCACCCGGACGACCAGCACGCCCAGCGCCGGATGCGCGAGATGCACGACCTGATCGAGCTCGTCACCGGCTGGTTCGAGGACGTGCAGCGGCTCGAGCCCGAGACGCTGAAGCGGCTGATGCGGATGGGCGCGCGGGTGCAGAAGGTGCTCGAGTTCGGCGACAAGGTCCGCGCGCTGCCGACGCGGCGCGCGGCGAAGGAGTAGCGACATGGAACTCGATCCGATCCTGCTGGCCCGCATCCAGTTCGCGGCCAACATCACCTTCCACATCCTGTTCCCGACGATCACGATCGCGCTCGGCTGGGTGCTGCTCTACTTCAAGCTGCGCTTCGTCGCGACCCGCGACCCGAAGTGGATGGCGGCCTACATGCTGTGGGTGAAGGTGTTCGCGCTGTCGTTCGCGCTCGGCGTCGTGTCCGGGATCACGATGAGCTTCCAGTTCGGCACCAACTGGCCGGGCTTCATGGAGACGGTCGGCAACATCGCGGGTCCCCTGCTCGCCTACGAGGTGCTGACCGCGTTCTTCCTCGAGGCGGTGTTCATCGGGATCATGCTGTTCGGCGCCAACCGCGTGCCGCAGTGGCTGCACACGCTCGCGACCTTCCTGGTCGCGTTCGGCACCACGATGTCGGCGTTCTGGATCATGGCGCTGAACTCGTGGATGCAGACACCGGCCGGCTTCGAGATGCGCGACGGCGTCGCCCACGCGACCGACTGGCTCGCGATCGTGTTCAACCCGTCGATGCCGTACCGGCTCGGCCACATGCTGCTGGCCTCGGGGCTGACGGTCGCGTTCCTGCTGGCCGGCATCTCGGCCTGGCGCTGGCTGCGCGGCGACCGCGGACCCGACGTGCGCGTGGCGCTGCGCACCGGGCTTCTGATCGGCGCGCTGCTCGCGCCGACCCAGGCCGTCGTCGGCGACCTCCACGGCCTCAACACCTTCGAGCACCAGCCGGCCAAGATCGCCGCGATCGAGGGCGTCTGGCAGACCGAGCGCGGGGCGCCGCTGCTGCTGTTCGCGCTGCCCGACGAGGAAGCCCGGGAGAACCGGCTTGCGATCGGCATCCCGAATCTCGCCAGCCTGATCCTGACCCACGAGTGGGACGGCGAGATCCGAGGACTCGACGAGTTCAAGGGCGAGCACCCGCCGGTCGCGCCGGTGTTCTGGTCGTTCCGGGTCATGGTCGGCGTGGGCCTGCTGATGATCGCCGCCGCATTCTGGGGTCTCTGGGCCACACGCCGCGGTCGCGACCCGGGCCGCTGGCTCGCGCGCGGGCTCGTCGCGATGAGCTTCTCGGGCTGGGTCGCGACCGTCGCCGGCTGGTACGTCGCCGAGATCGGCCGCCAGCCGTGGCTGGTCCACGGGGTCCTCCGGACCGCGGACGCCGCCGGCGACGTGCCGGCCGCGCTGATCGGCGGCAGCCTCGCGATGTACCTCGCGCTCTACGTCGGCCTCACGATCGCCTACGTGCTGACCGTGTTCCGGCTCGCGGCCAAGGCCGGTGCGACCGCCAGCCCGGCGCAGCCGCCGTCGATCGAGGCGCCGGCCACCGGAGCCCCGAGCCATGCCTGAGACGCTGATCCCCGATCTCGCGACGCCGGCCGGCTGGCTGCCGGTCGTGTTCCTGGGCCTGATGGCGATCGCGATGCTGGCCTACGTCGTGCTCGACGGCTACGACCTCGGCGTCGGCGTGCTGCTGCGCGGCGAGCCCGAGGCCGACCGCGACCGCATGATCGCCGCGATCGGACCGTTCTGGGATGCGAACGAGACCTGGCTCGTGCTCGGCGTCGGCCTGCTGCTGGTCGCGTTCCCGGTCGCGCACGGCGTGATCCTGGGCGCGCTCTACGCCCCGGTCGCGCTGATGCTGGCGGGCCTGATCCTGCGCGGCGTCGCGTTCGAGTTCCGGGTCAAGTCGGCACCGCACCACAAGGGCCGCTGGGATTTCGCATTCTTCGCCGGCTCGCTGACCGCGGCCTTCGCGCAGGGCGTGATGCTCGGGATGCTGGTGACCGGCTTCCGAAACGGTCCCGCCGAGATCGCGTTCGCGCTGTTCATCGGGGCCTGCCTGGTCGCCGGCTATGCCCTGCTCGGCGCCGGCTGGCTCGTGATCAAGACCCGCGGCGATCTGCAGCTCCGGGCGGTGCGCTGGGCCCGGCGCTCGCTCGGTCTCACCGCGCTCGGCATCGCGGCAGTCTCGGTCGCGACCCCGCTGGTCAGCCAGCGCGTCTTCGACCGCTGGTTCCAGCTGCCCGAACTCGTGCTGCTGGCGCCGATCCCGCTCGCGACCGCGCTGCTGTTCTTCGTCGCGTGGCGCAGCCTGTCGCGGCTGCCGGTGCGGCTCTCCCAGGGCAACGAGTACGGCGCCTGGGTGCCGTTCGCGAGCGCGGTCGGGATCTTCGTGCTCGCGTTCTACGGCCTCGCCTACAGTCTGTTCCCGTACCTCGTGATCGACCGGCTGACGATCTGGGACGCCGCGTCGGCGCCCGAGTCGCTGTGGATCATCCTCGTCGGCGCGCTGGTCGTGATGCCGGTGATCCTCGGCTACTCGGCGCTCTCGTACTGGATCTTCCGCGGCAAGGCCGAGGCGCTCAGGTACGGCTGACCGACGGCGCCGTCAGCCCAAGAGCACGCCGCGCAGCGCGGCGTCCTCCGCCGCGAGCGGTTCGGCCACGGCCGGTCGATCGAGCATCGCCGCGAGCGCCGGCGGCACCGGCACCGGGTGCCCGACCAGCGGCTCGACCACAGTCTCGAACTTGGCCGGATGCGCGGTCGCGACGATCGCGAAGTGGCGGTCGTCGCCGGCCCGGCGCCGCCGTTCGAGGACCTCGACCGCGCACGCGGTGTGCGGGCAGAAGATCTCGCCGTAGCGGGCCTCGCCCGCGCGGATCCGCGCGCGGATCGCGTCGTCGTCGACCGAGTCCGCGCTGATGCCGGCACGCGCGGCGGGCCGCTGGTCGAGGAGCCACTTCAGCCGCTCGGCGTTCGACGGGTCGCCGACGTCCATCGCGTTCGCGAGCGTCGCAAGGCTCGCACGACCCTCGTAGCGGCCGCTCGCGAACCAGTCCGGCAGCACGCGGTTGGCGTTGGTCGCGAGCACGACCTCGCCGATCGGCAGGCCGACCTCGCGCGCGAGGATCGCGGCGAAGGCATTGCCCAGGTTGCCGGTCGGCACGATCAGGTCGAGAGGCTCGCCGGTCGCGCGCCAGCGGCCGAGCGCGGCGTGCGCGTAGTAGGCCATCTGCGGCAGCAGCCGCCCGAGGCTGATGCTGTTGGCCGACGCGAGCGGCCGGACCGCGCGCAGCGCCCGGTCGGCGAAGGCCGCCTTGACCATGCGCTGGCAGTCGTCGAAGGAGCCCGCGACCCGGAAGGCGCGCACGTTGTCGCCAAGGCAGCCGAGCTGGTGCGCCTGGCGCGGCGAGACCCGGCCGTCGGGATAGAGGATCACGACCTCGATGCCGGGCTGGCGGTGGAACGCGCTCGCGACCGCGCTGCCGGTGTCGCCCGAGGTCGCGACCAGGATCGTCACCGGACGCGCCCCGGCCGGCACCAGGCGCGCCATCGCGCGCGCGAGGAAGCGCGCGCCGAAATCCTTGAACGCCGCGGTCGGTCCGTGGAACAGCTCGAGCACGCTCGCGTTCGCGCCCGCGAGCGCCTTCAGCGGCGCCTCGAAGGTGAAGGCCTCGCGCACGATCGCGGGGAGCTCGGCCGCCAGCGGATCGCCGGCGGCGAACGGCGCGAGCAGGCGGGCGGCGGTCGCGGCCAGATCACCGCCCGGCTCGAAGTCCCGCGCATCGAGCCGCGGCAGGACCTCGGGCACGTAGAGCCCGCCGTCGGGCGCGAGACCGGCGAGCAGCGCGTCCGACAAGGCCGCCTGCGGCGCCTGCCCGCGCGTGCTGGCAAAGCGCATCGCCGACACGCCGGCCGCCGCGTTCAAGCGACCTGCTCCACGATCGCGCCGGGACTGCCGACCGGCGCCACGTAACGGTCCACCGCGTCGAGGCCACAGCCGAGCGCCTCGGCAAAGGCCGCGCGCATCGCGTCGGCCACCGCCTCGGCCGAGCCCACGTCTCGGCACCACGCGAAGACGCTCGGGCCCGCGCCCGAGATGCTGGCGCCGAGCGCGCCGGTCGCGAGCGCGGCGGCCTTGACCCGTGCGAAGCCGGGGATCAGCGCGGCCCGGCGCGGCTCGACCAGCACGTCCTCGAGCCCGGCCGCGATCAGGTCGACGTCGCCCTTGAAGCAGCCCGCGAGCACCAGCGCGAGGCGCTCGCTCTGGCGCACGATGTCGCCGATCGGATAGGGCTCGGCCAACGCCGCACGCGCGCGGCGGGTCTCCAGCACCAGCGGCGGATGGACGAGCGCTGCCGTCAGTCCCATCGGCACCGGAATCGGCACCAGCCGCTCGCGCGTCGCGAGCACCAGGCCTCCGACCAGCTGCGGGCCGACGTTGTCGCCGTGGACGCCGCCGCTCGCCGCCGACTCGCCGGCCAGCGCGAACGGATAGAGCGTCGCGACCGGCATCGGCCGGTCGAGCAGCGCGTTCGCGGCGACCAGCGCGGCCGTCGCCGAGGCCGCCGATCCGCCCATCCCCGAGCCGAGCGGGATGCCCTTGTCGATCTCGAGCTCGATGCCGAAGGCGACGCCGTGGGCCTCGCGCCAGGCCGCCACCGCGCGCGCGGCGGTGTTGCGCTCCGGATCCCGCGGCAGGTCGGTGACGACCCCGTGGATCGCTGCGACGCGCACCTCGCCCGCGGCGATGCGGCGCGCGCGCACGCGATCGCCGACGCCGCCGATCGCATGTCCCAGCACGTCGAAGCCAACCGCGGCGTTCCCGATCGAGGCCGGCGCGAATGCGAGCGCCTCATGCGGCATCGGCGCACCCCGACGGCGGCGCGATCGCGCGACTCATATCCGCGCCCCGAGCGCCGCGGCGACGCGCAGGAGATCGGCGAACACCCCGGCGGCCGTGACCTCCGGTCCCGCGCCCGGACCCTGCACGACCAGCGGATTGTCGCGGTAGCGGCGGGTCGTGAACTGGACCACGTTGTCGGTCAGGCGGATGTGCGCGAAGGCGTGGTCGCCCGGCAGCGCGACGAGACCGACCGACGCGCGCCCGGCCGCGACATCGAGCCGCGCGACATAGCGCAGGACCTGGCCCGACGCCCGTGCCGCATCGAGCCGCGCGGCCATCGGCGCATCGAGTTCGGCGAGCCGCGCGAGGAACTCGTCCTTGCCGACGCCGGCGAGCGCGGCCGGGACGAGACTCTCGATCGCGACCTCGTCGAGCTCGAGGTCCATGCCGATCTCGCGCGCGAGGATCGCGAGCTTGCGGCCGACGTCGATCCCCGAGAGGTCGTCGCGCGGGTCGGGCTCGGTGTAGCCTCGGGCGCGCGCATCGGCGACCAGCGCCGAGAACGGCTCGCGGCCGTCGTAGCGATTGAAGAGATACGCGAGCGTGCCCGAGAAGATGCCCTCGACCGCGAGGATCTCATCGCCGGTGTCGACGAGGTCGCGCAGGGTCGAGATCACCGGCAGCCCGGCGCCGACCGTGGCCTCGTAGCGAAAGCGCGCGCCGCGCGCGCGCTGCGCGTCGCGGATCGCCGCGTATCGGGCGCGCGGGCCCGATCCGGCCTGCTTGTTCGGCGTGATCACGTGGATCCCGGCCGCCAGCCATTCGGCATAGCGATCGGCGACCGCCGACGAGGCCGAGCAGTCGATGATCACCGCGTGCGGCAGGTGCGGCGCGGCGACGTGCGCGGCGAAGCGCTCGAGGTCCCCGGGCGGCGCGCCCGCGAGCGCTGCCCGCCAGTCCGAGAGGTCGAGCGCGCGATCGTCGGTCAGCAGATGGCGCGAGTTCGCGATCGCGCGTACCCGGAGGTCGAGGTTCGCGCTCTCGCGCAGGCGCGGCGCGGCCGCGCGCAGCTGCTCGACCAGCGCCGAGCCGACCAGACCGGGGCCGACCACGCCGACCGAGAGCGTCAGCGCCGACAGCCAGAAGCCGGCGTGCGCGGCGCGCAGCGCGCGCGGCACGTCGCGCTCGGCGATCGCGACCGAGATGTTGCGCTCCGAGGCGCCCTGCGCGATCGCGCGCACGTTGATGCCGGCGCGTGCCAGCGCGTCGAACAGCCGCGCCGCGACCCCCGGCGTGCCGGCCATCCCCTCGCCGACGATCGCGAGCACCCCGATCCCGGGTTCGGCCGCGACCGCCTCGATCTGGCCGCGCTCGAGCTCGCGGGCGAAGGCCTCGCGCAGTTCCTCGACCGCGCGCCGCGACTCGCGCGCCGACACCGCGCAGCAGATCGAGTGCTCGGAGCTGCCCTGGCTGATCATCACGACCGAGATGCCGGCGCGATGCAGCGCCGAGAACACGCGCTCGGCGGTGCCCGGCACGCCGATCATCCCGGTGCCCTCGACGCTGACGATCGCGAGGTCGCCGATCGCGGTGACACCCTTGACCGGCGGCTCGCGCGAGGCGCTGGCACGGATCAGGCTGCCCGGATGCGCCGGATTGAAGGTGTTGCGGATCCGGATCGGGATGCCGCGCGCGATCGCGGGCTGCATCGTCTGCGGGTGGATGACCTTGGCGCCGAAATAGGCCAGTTCGCAGGCCTCGGCGTAGGTCAGCTCGGGCACCAGCTCGGCCTCGGGCACCAGCCGGGGATCAGCGCTCAGCACGCCGTCGACGTCGGTCCAGATCTCGATCGCGGCGGCATCGAATAGCGCGCCGAAGATCGCGCCCGAGTAGTCGCTGCCGTTGCGGCCGAGGGTGGTCGCGTGGCCGTCGCGGTCGCGCGCGATGAAGCCGGTCACGACGATGCAGTCGGCTGGATGATGCGCGCGCCAGTCCGCGAGCCGGCGTTCGGTCTCGGGCCACTCGACCGCTGCGCCGAGCTCGCCGTGACGCACGACCAGCACCTCGCGCGCGTCGAGCATCTCCACCGATCGGCCGAGATGCCGGAGGTGCGCCACGAGCAGCCTCGCCGACAGCACCTCGCCGAGGCCGGCGACGAAGTCCGAGGCGGCGCCCGGCGCCGTACCGAGCAGCGCCATCGCGTGCAGCAGTTCGCCGAGGCCGGTGAATTCCGCCTCGATCTCGGCGTGCAGCGCGGTCTCGCGCGACCCGAGCAGCGCGTGGGCCGCCTCGCGATGCCGCCGCGCCAGCGCCTCGGCACGCTCGCGCCACGACGGATCGCGCGCCGCGGCGCGCGCGGCGAGATCGAGCAGCGCATCGGTCGCGCCCTTCATCGCCGAGACCACGACCACCTGGCGCTCGGAATCGGCACGCGCAAGCAACAGGCGCGCGACCGCCGCGATGCGGTCCGCGTCGGCGACGCTGGTGCCGCCGAACTTGTGGGCGACCCACGGCCGGGCGGGCTTCGGATCGGGAACCGCGGTCAACGCCATCGAACACTCCTGCCAGCGCTGGCTCGCCGGGCCGGCAGGCGGGCCGACCCCGCGCTGCCTCCGGCGGGGCCGTTCGGATCGGATGCGATCAGACCGAAGGCCGCGGCGCCGGGCACGACGTCGTCGTCGTGGTCCCGGTCATCGTCGTCATCGTCCGGATCGAGCCCCTCATGGCCCGACTTCATCGCAGGCGGGATGGAGCTGTCAAGGACGGACGACCCTGCGCTCGATCAGTAGACGATCGATCGCCCTTCCTATTCGTCGAGATAGCGCGATAGCGAGCGCCGGAAGAACTCGATCGCATCAGCGAATGCCAAAGCGCGGAAAGCCTCCTCATCGAGCGCATCAATGTGCCGCCCGGCAACGGGCAAGGCGTGAACCTTGCGCCACAGCTGACAGAAGGCCATTGCAAGGCTCCAGGCCCGGCCTTCGAGCCCACCTCGGGGCTGAAGACTGTCGACGATCTGGGCAGGCGCAAGATTCGGGGCCATGACCAATGTCGGCACCAGCCCCAGGAACTGCTCGATCAGTGTCCAGGCCTGCCCCAATGCCTCGACCCAATCGGACTGGGCGGACTCCTTGCCTCCGGCCACACTGATCGAAGCGGCCGCAGCCTGGGGATGCTCCGAGCGTCGCGCGACATCGACGGGTTGGTGCCCTGGGTTTGCTCGATCGAGCCGGCTGCTCGGCCAAGCCGCATGCTCCGGATCACGCAGTGCCAGCGAGCTTGCATGATGATCCCGAAGCGCCGCCAGCGAGCTCCCACGTGACGCGTCTGCGGCTGACGAGCGGAGCTGTCCAGACGACGCCTCGACCAGCGCGGAGAGGCGGGGCTGGATGCCAGCCAAGGCGTCGCGAAGGCTCGATGCCGTGTCGGAGAACGTGATCGCACGCTGCGCGACAGCAAGCGCATGGTCAACCAAGGACTGCCGCAGGTCAGCAAGTGGTGCCTTGCCAACCAGATCCCGTGAGTCAAGCAGACCGCTTGTCAGCACAGAATCACGGGTGATCGATTCCATGAGCTCGCGACGCTGCTGATCGAGCGACTCGCGCAGGTAATGCAGACCGAAGATCTGCGTCAGTGCGGACATTGCCGGCAGCTCCAGAACGTTTGTCTGCACTTTTTTTGCCTTGACAACGTAGTTCTTTCAGAACATTCTACGCACTCGCAAAGCCCTGCCAACGTCAGGTCCTTTGGCGATCAGCGCGATGCGGATCACATGTGGCAGCCACGCGGTCGTGCGATACGCCGGCAGGCGCCAGGCAGAGAGCCGGCGTACCCGACCGCGTCTTCGACGGGAAACGTTTTCGACGGGAGATATGACCATGCAAACGGCATTCGCGGGTTTCGTGTACTCGTTGCGGTCCGAGCAGAAGCCGGTCGCCTTGTCGCCGGCACGTTTTGCCGAGGCCCTCGATCTGCCGCTGCAGAAGATGGCCTCTCTGGCGGGAGTCCATCGCAACACCGTGACGAGTGCGCCGGACTCGCCCAAGCTCCAGGAGGCGATGTCGGCCATGCTGCGCGTGCTGTCGGCCGCCTCGGAGCTGTGCGGCGACGTCGAAAAGGCGTTGTTCTGGTTCCGGAACCAGCCGATCCCAGACTTCGGGCATCGCACCGCGATGGAAGTGATCCAGCAGGGACCCGACAAGGTCGATGCGTTGATCGCCTACATCGAGTCGATCTCCGGGGGCACCTCCGGGTGAGATTCACCCGCATCGCTGCCGATCAGTCCTTCTATCGGGCGCACACGCCTCGATGGGCGAGCCAGCCATTGAGCGGCGCCGGCGCGGCCAAAGTCGGCGGACGTCTGAACCGTCCGGGCGTCCATGCGTTGTACTTGTCCGACTCACCCGAATTGGCGATTGCCGAGTACCAGCAGGACGCCGTGCTGCTGCCGCCCTGTACGCTCACGGCATACCGACTCGACCTCGGTCGCGTTGTCGATCACCGGCATGGTTACGAACCGGCGCATTGGAGCCCACTGTGGCAGGACCTGGGCTGCAATTGGCGTGGCATGGCCTTCCTCGACCGGATCGAGCCACCCACCTGGGTCCTGGCCGACCAGGTATTGGCAGCTGGCGCATGTGGGGTGCTCTACCCAACGCAGCGCGCTGACGCCCACGGATTAAATCTGGTCGTTTACCTCGATGCCCTGACGTCCACTGATCGTATCGCGGTGCACGATCCGGACGACCGTCTTCCGCGCAACCTCGCCAGTTGGGAGAGCTGATCCGGCGGCTGACCGCGGCGGTGCCTCTCAATAGACCTCCGCCACGCAGCAGCGCAGCGAGCCGCCGGCCTTCTCGAGCTCGGGCATCGCGACCGTGTGCAGCGCGAAGCCGAGCGCGCGCAGGTGCGCGCGCGTGGCCGGCGCGAGCGCCCGCTCGGCGGTCGCGCTCATCCAGACCTGATCGGGCGTGAGCGCGATCGCGTTGCCGACGAAGGCCGCCTTCTCGGCGACCGTGATCGGCACCGCGCCGTCGCCGTAGAGCGCGACGATCGCCGCGGCCGCGGCCGGATCGGCGATCGCTTCGCGGCAGACGATCGCGGCACGGCCGGCCAGCACCGCGAGCACGACGTTGGTGTGGTACTCGCCGGGCGAAAGATCGAAGACGAGGCTGGCGCGAAGCTCGAAGGCGCGGTGCATCGCGCGCGCGCCGGCCTCGTTGCAGCGTTCCGAGAGGCCGATGAAGCCGAGGCCGCGGGCGCGGTCGATCACCAGCGAGCCGGTCAGCTCGGCGACGACGCCCGCTTCGGCGTCGAGCCGTTCGACCGCGCAGCCGCGCGCGGCGAACCAGGCCGGGATGTCCGCACGCCGCGACTCGCGCTGGCGCTCCGGGTGGCGCATCGCGCCGATCACGAGTCGGCCCGGCACGTTCGCGAACACGTTGTTCGGGAACACCGCGTCGGGCGTCGCCGGGTCGCCGTCGAAGACCGTCACGGCAAGGCCCGCGCGCGCGCGGATCGCGGCCGCAAGCGCGCGATGCTCGGCCAGCGCCCGGGCCGGATCGACCGCGAGCGCTGGGCGCATGTAGGCGTTGTCGGTCGCGGTCTCGCCGGACAGGCGGAAGCCGTCGGGTCGCACCAGCAGCACCTCGCGCGCGGTCGCCGGCCGATCGGCGGGCGCGCGGCGCGCCGCGGCGAGGAAGGCGTCGGGATCGCGCGTGATCACGCCGCCTCCGGAAGGCCATCGCGCAGCGCCGCGAGCGCGGCCTCGACCACGCGCCAGTCGGCGCCCGGTCGCTGCGCCCCCTCGCTCAGCACGCGGCGGAAGGCGCGCGCGCCGTGGCGGCCCTGGTACAGGCCGACGACGTGGCGCACGACGTGGTGCAGGCGCCCGCCTCCGGCGATCACGCGCGCGGCATACGGCGCGAGCGCCGCCAGCACCGCCTCCCGCGTCGGCGGCTTGGTGCCGCAGAGCGCCTGCTCGAGCTCGGCCAGCAGCCACGGCTCGTGGTACGCGGCGCGGCCGATCATCACGCCGTCGACGTGTACGAGCGCCGCGAGCGCGCCTTCGACGCTCGCGATCCCGCCGTTCGCGACCACGACGAGGTCCGGGCGCTCGCGCTTCAGCCGATGCACGCGCGGATGGTTGAGCGGCGGGATCTCGCGGTTCTCCTTCGGCGACAGGCCCTTCAGCCACGCCTTGCGCGCGTGCACGAGGAACACCCGGCAGCCGGCCGCCGCGACGCGCTCGACGAAGGCGAGGAAGCCCGCGTCCTCGTCCTGCTCGTCGACGCCGATCCGGCACTTGACCGTGACCGGCACCGTGCCCGGCACCGCGTCGCGCATCGCCGCGACGCAGTCGGCGACGAGGCCCGGCTCGCGCATCAGGCACGCGCCGAAGCGACCGGCCTGCACCCGATCCGACGGACAGCCGACGTTGAGGTTGATCTCGTCGTAGCCGAAGTCCGCGCCGATCCGCGCGACCTCGGCCAGAAGCGCCGGCTCCGAGCCGCCGAGCTGCAGCGCGACCGGATGCTCGGCCGGGTCGAAGCCGAGCAGGCGCGCGCGGTCGCCGCGCAGCACCGCGTGCGCGTGGACCATCTCGGTGTAGAGCCGCGCGTGCGGCGCGAGCAGCCGGTGGAAGTACCGGCAGTGCCGGTCGGTCCAGTCCATCATCGGCGCGACGCACAGGCGCCAGGGACCGTCAGCCCGGGGGGGGTACGGGCGGAAGACCTGGTCTGACGCCATCGGCGGCCGTTCGTTTTCCGACGCAATCATGCGGTGTTCCGGGCCATCCCGTCCGTATCGGCGCAAGGCTCGCTGCGACACGTGGAGGCTTGCAGCAACACCACGCGGTTGCCGGCGCCGTCTGTCGCGACCGAGACCGCCGCGTAGCCTACCGTGCGGTCGCGGGCATGGCTCGGAGCGGCGGTGCGCCGCGGGGCACATCGCTGCAACCGTTCAGAGTTGCGCGCGGTCGCGCTCCCACGCCAGCAGATCGTGTCTGAGTCGCCGCGCGGAGCTGGACAAGGCCTGCTCGGGCGCGGCGCGCAGCCAGTCGAGCTGAGACCGGTCGAGTTCGGCGCGAAGCGCCCGATCATCGCTGAGACGGCACAGCCACACGGCCAAATGGAGCACCGCGTCATTCTTCGGGTGGAGACGTCCGGCGAGCCGCCGATACAGATCGGCCAGTTCCTCGGCGGTGACGATGTCGCCGACCAGCTCACGCGCCGCCAGTCGGCTGACCTCGAGCGATCGGCAGGTCGGATGCTGGTCGTCGGCCCGTTCGCAATGCGCAAGGGCGTCATCGACCCAAGCGAGCGCCAGGCTGCCCTCGCTGGCTTCAACCGCCGCGAAGGCTGCGGCCGCCAGCACCCAGCGCCGGTTCTGATGTGGCAGGTCGCCGCGGTCGGCGATCTCGTCCCGCAGCGCGCGGAATCCGGCGAGCGCGGCCGCGTGCTCGCCGCGCAGCGAGCGGATCAGCAGCAGCTGGTTGCGCGCGTGCAGCAGGGTCGGGTGCGAGAGCCCTCCGAGCAGCGCGGCCTGCTGCTCGAGCATGCCGAGTGCGATGCGCTCCGCGCCCTTGAGGTCACCGGACTCGAGCAGGTAGTAGCCGTGGTCCGACAGCGCGAGCAGGGTGATCAGGTGGTGCTCACCGAAAACCTTGCGTCGGATCTCGACCGCATCACCCCAGGCGCGGGCCGCCCCCGGCACGTCGCCGTTCGCCGCGAGGCAGATCGCGTAGTTGCCGGCCGACACCGCGAGCGTGCGCCCGACCGCCGGACCCCGTGCCCGAAGCCGCTCGAGGTGGCCCTCGAACTCGCGGATCAGGCCATCCGGGCAGCGCTCGGGCATCGCGACCGTCCGCTGGTTCAGGATGTCACCTTCGATCTGGAGCGTGTCCGGGTGATCGGCGCCGAGCGCGTCGCGCATCTGCGGCAGCAGCGCCTCGGACAGAGCCAGCGCGCCGGCGCCGTCGCCGGTGAGGCTCAACGTCGCGGCCTGCGCGCGCCTCAGGTACAGCGTCAACGGATGGCGCGATCCGAGCGCAGCCGTGGCCCTTGGCACCAGTGCATTGGCCTGCCGGTAGGCCTCGTCGAAGGACTGGCGCCACCAGGTGAGCTTCATGACCTCGGTTTCCGCTGTCAGCGTCTCGAGCGCCTCGGGTCCGCGGATCGCACGGTAGAGCTCGACCGCGCGCGCCAGTGCGCGCTCGGCCCGGTCGAAGTCCTGCCAGGGGACGAAGAGCTGCGCGATCGACAGGCGCAGCGCCGCCTCGATGCCGTCGCCGGTCGCGTACTCTTGATCGACGAGGTCGGCGGCCTCGTGGAGCAGTCCTTCGACGATCACCGCGCGGGTCGCGTCGAGCGGGGCGAGGCCCTCGAGCTCGGCGCGGATCCGGGCCCCGGCGGCCGCGCCGTCGCTGCCCTCACGCTCGGCCACGCGGGCCGCGTTGTCGGCAAGGCGGCCGACCATGCGCTCGGTGAGGGCCGGCAGATCGACCCGGCTCAGCACCTGTTGCTGGAACGCGACGACCTTCTCGAGATCGGCACGTCGAGACTCGGCCATCGCCTGCTGGCGTCGCGCCTCGACGAGTCCCGCGCTGGTCCCCACCAGCCCGGCGAGCACGGCAGCTGCCCCGATCGCCGCGGCCGACACGGCGGCCGGATTGCGGCGCCACAGACAGGCCAGCCGATAGCGACGGGACCCGGCCAGGGCCGAGACCGGGCGCCTGGCCAGCCAGGCCTCGAGGTCCGTGGCCAGTGCCGCCGCGGTCGGATAGCGGTCTTGCGGGTGCTCGGCCATGGCCTTGCCGAGAATGGCGTCGAGTTCGCGCAGCCGCGCCCGCGGGAGTCCAAGTGCATTCGGACATCCGAGCAGTGACCGCGCCGGCGCGGGACGCGCGTCCGCCTCGGTCGAGAACCCGCGGCTCTCGCCCTCCGGACGGAACGACTCGCCAGTGACGAGTTCGAACAGCACGATGCCGAGCGAGTAGATGTCACTGCGCGCATCGACCGCAGCGCCGGGCGTGGCCTGCTCCGGGCTCATGTAGGCCGGTGTGCCTGCGGCCGCCCCGACCGACGCGCTGCCGCCGCCCCTGGCGATGCCGAAGTCGATCAGCTTGGCGCGCAGTCGACCGTCCAGTGCCGCGACCAGCAGGTTCGAAGGCTTGATGTCGCAGTGGACCAGGCCGCGACGGTGCGCATGGTCGAGTCCTTCGGCAATCTGGCGCACCAGATCGATGCAGGTCCGGGCATCGGGCTGCCGGCGCCGGACGAACCTGTGGATCGGCTCACCCTCGACGTGTTCCATCACGTAGAACGGCAGGCCCTCGCCAGTCTGGCCGGCATCGAAGATCTGGGCAATCGCGGGATGATTCAGGCGCGCAAGCGCCTGCCGTTCCAGCTCGAACAGGATCTGCTCCTCGAGCCCGACCTGGCGCCGATTGATGAGCTTGATCGCGACCATTCGACAGACCGGGGCGGTCTGCTCGGCGAGAAAGACGGCGCCCATGCCGCCTCGGCCGAGTTCCCGGACCAGGCGGAAGTTGCCGAAGCGCTGGCCGATCGCGAGTCCGGCGAGCTCCTCGCTGTTCGGACCGAACATCGTCCGCGTGCGGTCCACCACGCGTGTCTCGTCGTCACCCTGCGTCATTCGAAGCACTTCCGCGGACCAGTCGCCCGCACAGGGGTTGATGAAGTCTCGAGGCCTGATTGTGGACCGCGTGCGCCCGTCCTGGAAGTTGGGTTCGATCCAGCGAAGGCACCGCGTCGCCGCGATTCGGGCACTCAGTAGCGCCAGACCAGGGTGACGTAGACGACCCGCGCGCGATGGTCGGTACTGTCCTCGCCGAGCAGGATTACGTTCGCGAGCGTGTTCGGCGCGGTGCCGTCGCGCTGCACGTCGCGGCCGTCGAAGTCCTCGACGCGGAAGCCGAGCCCGAGGTCCAGCGTCTCCCGCGCGCGCCAGGTCGCGCGCAGATCGGCGAGCAGGAGCCGCGCACGATTGTCCGGCAGCGGCGCGCTCGTCACCGCCGACCCCGTGGTGACGGACACGCGGCTCCGCACCCACGAGCCCGCGACCTCGGCGTCGAGCCGCCAGCGCCGGTCGGGCCATTCGTGGCCGATGCCGAACCCCGCGCTGTCGGCGCGATCGCGATGGCGCGCGAACCAGTTGCGATTCGGATCGACGGCCTGGATGGGGCGCAGGGCGCCGCCCGAGAACTGGCGCCCGGCCTGGTCGATCGCATACCGGTCACGACCGGCGAAGGCGCGCCAGCTCGCGGCCTCGCCGAGGCGGCCATCGAGCACCGCGTGCAGGTCGACGATCCGCGATCCGGTGAGGCCGAGGGTCGAGGCGCGATAGTCGTCGTCGGTCAGGCCCGCGACGAGCGACAGGCCGACGCGGTCGCCCGGTCGCCAGTCCATCGCCACGGTCGCGCGGTGGCGGCGACGATCGGCCAGCGGGTACAGCCGCAGTTCCGGCAGGTTTTCGAACTCGCCCCAGACGGTCGACGTGTAGGCCGGCAGATAGCTTTCGAGGAAGGTTCGATTGCCGACGTAGGTCGAGCCGTCGCGGTCCGCGACCTCGACGCGGAAGGCCAGCGCCAACCCCTCGGCGAGATCGCCGCGCAGCCCGGCCTTCAATGCAGCCTCGTCGGTGCGGCTGCGGACCGACGGTCGGCGTTCGATGGTCTCGAAGCGCGCGCCGAGTTCGGCCTGCCAGTCGCCGACGCGCCGTCCCGCGTCGAGATCGATCCGGCTGGAACGGTAGTCGAGCGGCAGGTTGATCCGCCGGCGATTGCTCGCGGGATCGGTCGCCTGCGCCTGCGAGTCGCCGCCGATCGTGTTCCAGACCGCAAGCGGCGTGCGGTCGTCGCGCTCGTCGAAGCGCCAGCCGAGGCTCCAGCGCCACCCGCCCGTCGGTCGCGAGACCAGCCGGAAGCTCGCCTGCGTCGAGTCGATGCGCCCCTCGAGCGAGGGCCGCGGCAGCGGCTCGACGATCGTCGCTGCCAGCGCCGGGTTGACCGTGTACGGCAGGAAGGCCTGGTCCTGGGTCGCGCGGCCGTGCGCGAGGCTCGCGCTCGCGCGGAGGTGCGGGGACAACTGCCCGTTCCACGCGAGGTCGAGCCGGTGAAAGGTCGAATCGGGCGCCGTCGCCGCCTGACCTTCGCCGGCCGGGAACGCGGCGGCCGGAGCCCATCCGGCCACCTGGCCGAAGGGGTTCTGCCAGCGCAACGCGCCGATCGCGTTGTCGAACCAGGACAGATGCCAGCCAGCGCGGAACTGGTGACGTTCCCCGCTACGCACCAGCGCCGCATCGACGCGACGGATGCGCTCGTCGACCGGCGCCGGCAGCAGCACCGCGCGGGCATTGCCGCCGGTCGATCCGACCATCGCGCCGAAGGCCCGCGCGCCGGTGATCCGGTCCTCGCGCGCGTCGACGCTGAGATCCCATTCGTCCGGGAGGCCCAAAGCCAGCGCCAGCGCGCTGCGACGCCGCGTGGTCCCGATCGACGCCTCGCCGAGGCTCGGCAGGAGGCGCGTCATGCCGGCGGTCGTCGCCCCCGGGGTCCACGGCGTCGGGACGACGAAGCGTCCGTCCGGCTCGGGCCGCATCGGCGTCATGACGCCCTGTCGCGCCATCGCGATGCGGTCGCCGGTCGCGGCGATGCGGAATCGCTCCGTCGATCCGACGGCGAGCGCGTAGCGGCGCGACGGCAGCCCGATTCTGTCGGCGCGAACGGTCCACCAGCCCGGGGTGCCGGCGCCCGCCTCGCGTCCGCCGCAGGCATCGAGCCGGAGCACGCCGAAGCTGCCGCGCTCCTCGATCCCGGCCCACGGCCCGAAGCGGAAGCCACCGGCGCCGACGTGGCCGGCGCCCAGCGAGACCTCGCCGCAGGCGGCGCCGGCCGTCGCGGGCGCGAGGATCGCGAGGCAGGCCCACGCCAGCGCGCGACGGCTCATCGCGTCAGCCCCGCGCCGGACGGGTGGTTCGAGCCGTGCACCTTGGCGTGGCAATTCATGCAGTCGCGGCCCATCAGGTTCTGCGAACCGGAGGGGAGCGTCGCGCCCGGCAGCCCGGTGCCGGACAACGCAGTGCTTGGATGGAACTGCGCCATGTGGCACTGCTGGCACAGCCACGGCGTGCGCTGCGCCAGCAGCGCGCGATGCGGCGAGCCGTGCGGGCGATGGCAGGTCAGGCAATCCTCGCGCGCCGGCGGGTGCTCCCACAGGAAGGGTCCACGCAGGTCGGCGTGGCACGAGAGGCAGGTGTCGTTGAGCGTCGGCTCGACCAGTCCGCCGGGGCCCGGGCCGCCGTGCGGACCGTGGCAGTCGGCGCAGGCGACCCGACCGTCGTGCATCGGGTGATGCGAAGGCTTGAGCGCGTCGGCGCGCGCCTTCGCGTGGCAGCCGACGCAGGTCTCGACCTGCGTGAGCGAATCCAGCATCGGATCGCGCGGCGCGTGGGCCCGGTGGCAGTCGGCGCACCCGACCCCGGCCATCTCGTGGTGGCTGCCCCACCAGTGCAGCGTCGTCGCGCCGCGGTGGCAGTCGATGCAGGCCGCGTTCTGGCGCTCGACCGGCGTCGCGGTCCGGCGCCCGAAATCGACGTCGGGCGCCGCGCGCTGCTCGCCGCGCGGCGGCCGCCGCATGTGGGCTTCGCTCGGGCCGTGGCAGGCGGTGCAGCCGGCATCGCTCGCATGCGCGGACGGCGCGTGCGGCCCGGCGAGGATCGGCGTGACCTTCGGATCCTCGTGGCACACAAGGCATGCGTCGTCGGACCACGCGGATCCCTCGGCGGCGATCGTCGCGCCGCAGACGGCCACGAGCCAGGCGAAGACCAACGCGGTCGCACGCTGCCAGCGCATGCCCGTACCCTACCCTCTGCGCTTCGCCGCCGGTTGAGCTGGATCAACTCCGCGGTTCGTCCGCGCCGGTAGCCTTCGAACGTCGGCGCCCGCAAGGTCGGGCGCGGCGGCCCGCGACCCCATGCTGATGACGACCGCCGCTTCCCGTCACACCCGTCGCGACGCGATTCTCTGGATCGCGCTCTACCTCGCGGCGATCGTCGGGCCGATGGCGCTGCTGCTGGTCGGCGAACGCCCGCGCGCCGGCGGCTTCTGGTGGGACTTCGCGCTCGCGATCGGCTATGCGGCGCTGGCGATGATCGGCGTCCAGTTCGCGCTGACCGCCCGCTTCAAGCATGCGACCGCGCCGTTCGGCATCGACATCGTCTACTACTTCCACCGCTACCTCGCGACGATCGCGTTCGTCTTCGTGCTGGCGCACGTCGCGATCCTCTTCGTGCGCTACCGGCCGACCGTCGGCAGCCTGGACCCGCGCGGGATGCCGTTCGCGCTCGGCTCCGGGTGGGTCGCGCTGATCGCGTTCGTGGCGCTGGTCGGAAGCTCGCTGTTCCGCAAGCCGCTCCGGATCGAGTACGACCGCTGGCGGCGCTGGCACGTCGCGCTCGCGGTCATCGGTCTCGCGGCCGCGGTCGCGCACGTGTTCGCGATCGGCAGCTACCTCGAGCCGCTCTGGAAGGCCGTCGTCTGGGGCGGACTCGCAGCGGCGTGGTTCGGCCTCGTCGTCTGGGTCCGTGCGATCCGCCCGTGGCGGCTCACGCGTGACCCGTACCGCGTCACCGAGGTGCGGCGCGAGCCGGGCCGAAGCTGGACGCTGCGGCTCGAACCGGAGCGCCCGCCCGAGGTGGCCTACCGTCCCGGCCAGTTCGCGTGGCTGACCCTGCGCGCCTCGCCGTGGGCGATGCGGGAGCACCCGTTCTCGTTCTCGTCGACGCCGACGCGGCCCGGCGCGATCGAGTTCACGGTCAAGGAGCTCGGCGACTTCACGCGCACGATCGGCACGGTCCGGCCCGGAGAACGCGCGTACGTCGACGCGCCCTACGGGCACTTCGAGATCGACCGCTTCGCCGACGCCGACGGGCTCGTGTTCGTCGCCGGCGGCGTCGGCATCGCGCCGATCCTGTCGATGCTGCGGGCGCTCGCCGACCGCGGGGACCGGCGGACGATCGTGCTGTTCTACGGCAACCGGCGCTGGGACCGGATCGTCGCGCGCGACGAGCTCGACGCGCTTGCGGCGGGCCCGCTCGACCTCCGCGTGGTCCACGCGCTGACCGAACCGCCGGAAGACTGGACCGGCGAGCGCGGTTTCGTCACGCTCGAGATGCTGAAGCGCCACCTGCCGGCCGACGCGACGCGCTTCGACTACTTCGTCTGCGGGCCGACGCCGATGATCCGGCTGGTCGAGCGCAGCCTGCGCCGGCTCGGCGTGCCGTTCGCCCGCATGCACTCGGAGATCTTCGACCTCGCCTGATCCGCCGCCGCCCGTTGCCCGTCGCCCGTGAAGGAGAATCGCCATGCGTGAAGCCCTTGCCCGCCTGCTTGCCCTCGCCACCGGCCTCGTCGTGCTCGTCGCCGCGGTCGCGTTCGCGGGGTTCCAGAACGCCGGAACCACGACGGCCGTCGCGGCCGAACCGCCGCCGGTGGCCGCCGAGGCCGATCCCGCACGGATCGAGCGCGGCCGCGCGGTCTATGCCGACGCCGGCTGCGCGGGCTGCCACGCGATCGCCGGCGAGGGCAATCCGCGCAATCCGCTCGACGGCGTCGGCGGCCGGATGACGCCCGAGGAGATCCGTCAGTACACGATCGCGGATCCGGCGATCGCGGACGATCTGGCGCCGCGGGTCGCCGCCGCGAAGAAGGAGTTCCAGAAGCTCCCGGCCGACGACCTCGACGCGCTGGTCGCGTACCTGTCGTCCCTCGAGTGAGGTCCGGGTCGCGCGGCGGTCAGAACAGCAGCACGACGCCGATCACCGTGATCGCCGTGTAGCCGAGCGTCAGCGGCCCGCCGACGCGCCAGAAGTCGCTCGGCCGGTAGCCGCCGGGGCCGGCGATGATCGCCATCACCGGATTCGACAGGCTCAGGAAGCTGTTCGACGCCGACAGCACCACCACCATCGCGAACTCGACCGGGTTCGCATTCGCGGCAAGGCCGAGGTTGATCGCGAGCGGCACCATCACGACGGTCGCGCCGACGTTCGACATCACCTGGCTGAACATCGCGGTCAGCAGGGCGACGCCGACCAGCAGCAGCCACGGCGTCACCGATCCGACCGTTCCGAACAGCTCCTGCGCAAGCCAGGCCGCGCTGCCGGTCGAGTCGACCGCCCACCCGAGCGGGATCAGACCGGCGAGCAGGAACACGGTCTTCCAGTTCACGGAGCGGTACGCCTCGTCCATGCTGAGCACCCCGGTCAGCAGCATGCCGACCGCGCCGACCATCAGCGCGACCGAGATCCTGAGGTCCGAGAACAGCGCGAGGCCAATCGCGATCGCGAAGAACGTGATCGCGTTGCCGAGCTTGTGCGGGCGCTCCTCGTCCTGCGGGTAGTCGGTCACGACCACGAAATCGCGGTCCTCGGCCGCATGCGCGAGATCGCGCCAGAAGCCGTGGAAGACCAGCGTGTCGCCGGCGCGGATCACGCGGTCACGCAGGTCCTCGCGGAAGATCTTGTCGCCGCGGTTCAGCGCCAGCACCGAGATGCCGTGGCGCTTTCGCAGGCGCAGGTCGCCGACCTTCTGGCCGACGAAGCGCGAGGCCGGCGGCACCACCGCTTCGGCGATCCCGGCGCGGCTTGGGTTCAGCATCCCGCCGAAGTGCCGCAGTTCCCCAAGCGCCCGGAGGCCGTTCGCCTTCGCCCACTCGGCAATGCCCTCCCGCGGACCGAGCACCGCGAGGATCGTGCCCGTCCACAGCGTCATGTCGCCGGGCGGCGCCAGCCGCGCCTCCTCGCCCTGCCGGATGCCGAGGATCAGCGGTGTGCCGGGCTGGCGCTCGATCTCGGCGATCGAGACGCCGACCAGCTCGCTGTCGCCGGTGACGACCAGCTCGACGACCTCGCCGGCAATGCCGTAGGTGTCGGCGAAGTAGCGGTCGGTGCTGCGCGGCACGACCTTCTGCGGCTCGGAGTCTTCCGGCAGCAGCCGCCGCCACCCGAAGTGGAAGTAGGCGAGTCCCGCGACCAGCAGCACGACGCCGATCGGCGTCAGCGAGAACATCCGCAGTGGATCGAGCGACGCGGCACCCGGCGGCAGGTTGCGGTTGACCTGCGCGAGCAGGTCGTTCAGCAGGATCTGCGGCGAGTTGCCGACCATGGTCATCGTGCCGCCGAGCATGATGCACGCGGCCATCGGCATCAGCAGGCGCGACAGCGCGATGCCCGAGCGCGCCGACAGCCGCGAGGCCACCGGCAGGAACAAGGTCGCCACCGCCGGATTCTGGATGAACGCGGACATCGCGCCGGTGATCGTGCACAGCACCAGCAGCAGTCGCCGTTCGACGCCTTTCGACGCGCGCAGGATGAAGCCGGCGACCCGGCCGATCACGCCGGTGCGGTCGAGCCCGGCACCGAGGATCATCATCGCGATGATCGCGATCACCGCGTCGCCACCGAAGCCGCTGAACAGCTGCTCGACCGGCACGATTCCGGCGACGCCGATCACGACCAGGACCAGCAGCGCGACCAGGTCCGCGCGCAGCAGGTCGAGCGCCAGCGCGAGCACGACGAACGCGATCAGCGCGAGGACGATCGCGATCTCCGGCGTCAGCGCAAGCCCGGCGTCCACGTCAGCCCCCGTGCTCCGCGCGGCGGCGATCGGCTCGCCGCCTCGTCCGAGGCCCCCTGGCGTGCCCCTTCCGCCTCATCCCCGCTTCCGCGCCGCGAGGTCGAACACCGCATGCCCCAGCCCGAGGCCGCGCCGCTCGAAGCGCGACAGGATGCGCCAGGCCGGGCGCGGGGCGTAGCATCCCGGACCCGCTTCGTTCTCCAGCGCCGCGCAGCCGTCGATCGCCGCGAGCATCTCGACGGCGTACGGCGCCCAGTCGGTGGCCAGATGCAGCCGACCGCCGGGCGCGAGCTTCGCCGCGAGCGTTGCGACGAAGGCCGGCTGCACGAGGCGGCGCTTGTGGTGCCGGGCCTTGGGCCACGGGTCCGGAAACAGGATCCGGACCTCGTCGAGCGACCCGTCCGCGATCATCGCGTCGAGGACCTCGACCGCATCGTGCGCGATCACGCGCAGGTTCGACACGCCGGCCCGGGCGGCGCCGAGCAGCAGGTGGCCGATGCCGGGCCGGTGCACCTCGATCCCGAGGTGGTCGCGCGCCGGATCGGCCAGCGCCGAGGCGAGCAGCTGCTCGCCGTTGCCGAAGCCGATCTCGAGCACGCGCGGGGCGCGACGCCCGAAGATCGCGTCGAGGTCCGCGCGGACCGGGACGAAGTCGATTCCGAAACGCGTCCAGTCGTCGTCGAGGGCCTGCTGCTGGGCGCGGGTGATGCGCCCGAAACGGCGCACGAAGCTGCGGATCGGGCGCGCCGTCGGGGGCGGCGATGCCTCGTTCGACGCGAACCGGCCCGGCCCGTCGGTCACTCGAGGAGCCCCTCGATCGGGCTCGAGGCCGACGCGAAGCGTCGCTTCGGGATGCGCCCGGCGAGGAAGGCCTCGCGACCGGCCTCGACCGCGAGGCGCATCGCGCGCGCCATCCGCACCGGATCCTTCGCGCCGGCGATCGCGGTGTTCATCAGCACGCCGTGGCAGCCGAGCTCCATCGCGATCGCGGCATCCGAGGCCGTGCCGACGCCGGCGTCGACGATGATCGGCACGCGCGCCTGCTCGACGATCTCGAGCAGCGTCCAGCGGTTCTGGATGCCGAGGCCGGAGCCGATCGGCGCCGCCAGCGGCATCACCGCGACGCAGCCGATCTCCTCGAGCCGCCTGCACAGGATCGGATCGTCGGTGCAGTAGGCCATCACCTCGAATCCGTCCGCGACCAGCTCCTCGGCGGCCTTCAGCGTCTCGGTCATGTCGGGATACAGCGTGCGCGCGTCGCCCAGCACCTCGAGCTTGACCAGCCGGTGGCCGTCGAGCAGCTCGCGCGCGAGCCGGCAGGTGCGCACCGCGTCGGCGGCGCTGTAGCACCCGGCGGTGTTCGGCAGGATCGTGTAGCGATCGGGCGGCAGCACGTCGAGCAGATTCGGCTCGCCGGGGTTCTGGCCGATGTTGGTGCGGCGGATCGCGACGGTGACGATCTCGGCGCCTGCGGCCTCGGTCGCGCGGCGGGTCTCGTCGAGGTCCCTGAACTTGCCGGTCCCGGTCAGCAGCCTCGATCGATACGAGCGGCCGGCGATCAGCAGCGGGTCGCCGTGCTTGGCGCTGTCGGGAGTCGTCGGGCTCATCGCGCGGGACGGGAAACGGATGGAGTGCGATTCTAGCCCCGCGGCATGGCGCGAAGCCGCGTCCGGAACCGGCACGCCGCGCGACGTTCAGCCGCCGCCGAGGGCGTGGACGATCTCGACCCGATCGCCGTCCGCAAGCCGCGTCCCGGCATGCTGGCTCTTCGGCACGATCGCGCCGTTGACCTCGACCGCGATGCGCCGGTTGCCGAGCGCCTCGGCCTCGACCAGGTCGGCGATCGTGGCCTCGCCGTCGAGTTCGCGCGGCACGCCGTTCAGGACGATCCTCATCGCGAACCGCTCCCGCTCGCGGACTCGAGGAACACCTCGCCATCGACGACCACGACCGCCACCGGCGCGAGGCGCGCGCCGCGCGCGGGCCCGGCCACGCAACGGCCGTCCGCGCGGTCGAACGTCGCGCCATGCGCGGCGCAGACGATCCGCCCCTCCTCGACCAGGAAGCGGCCGGGCGACCAGTCGAGCCGCCGCCCCGCGTGCGGACAGACGTTGTGGAAGGCGCGCACGACACCGTCGACGCGGGTCAGCAGCAGGTCCTCGTCGCCGGCCTCGACCGCGTGCGCGCCCTCCGGCGGAATCTCGGTGACACGGCACAGGCGCAGCTTCAACGCCGGACTCCCACGCTCACGCGCTTGGACAATGAAGTTTTAACTTTCGCGCATCGACGATCGGCGATGATCGACGGCCGCGGGTCGATCCGTCACGGAATCTGGACCGTCGCTTCGACCGGCTGCACAGGGATTCTATCGGCATGAACGGACGCTCCCCCTCGCTCGGTACCCGGCGCCTCGCCCGCGGCGCGATCCTCGGCGTCACCGCCGTGGGCGTCGTCGGCATCGCCGCGATCGGGGCCGTGATCGCGCTCGGGGTGCTCGCCGTCGGAGCGCTCGCGCACGCGACCCTGCGGCTGGCTCGCGGAACACGCGCGGGCGCTGGCGCCACCGACGCCGTCATCGACGGCGAGTACCGGGTGATCCGCGACGGCGACGGCTCCGCCGCGCACCGCCTCAGGCGGCTGCCGCAGGTCTAGATCGGGGGCGGACGCCAGATCCGCCCCGCAGACCCGCCGAACCGCTCGCCCCGCCGAGCCCGCTCGTGGCCCACCGCCGGCGACGGCCCGGCCGCCTCGGGGCATGGTCGTCGTGTCGAGCGTTCTCGAAGTCGGGAAAGCCCGTCTCGCCGGGGAGAGCGGCAGGACGGACCGACGCGCATAACCCATTGATCCGAAAGACCACATGGTCGCGCCGACGGCTGGCACGGCGTTTGCGCAGAGGGCTCCGGCATCCGCCATTGGAGACCCGACCATGCGCATCCGACATCCGTTCCGCCCGGCCCTCGTCGGCACCCTGCTGGCGTTGGCGGCCTTGGCGCCGCTCACCGTGACCGCAGCCACGTTCAACGTCACCAACGGCAATGACTCTGGCAGCGGCAGCCTGCGAAACGCAATCCTCGCCGCGAACGCGGACGCGACCGGCACGATCCAGAACCCGCACATCATCACCTTCGCGTCCGGCGTCTCGCAGGTGACCGTCGCCAGCCCCCTGCCCGCCTTGAACCGGCCGACCCTGGTGAACGTGTTCGGCAGCCGCGTCACGATCCGGGCGACCTCGCTGATCTTCGGCGATGGCTTCACTCTCGGTCCGGCGGCGGCGGGATCTGTGGTCCAGAACCTCGCAGTGGTCTGCAGCAATCCAGTCCCGTGCTTCACCGGCTCGGGGATACGCGCCGACGGCCAGCTGACCGAAACCCTGATCGATCTGGCGCTGGTCGATGGGGTCGGCCAGAGCGGCATCCAGATCACCGGCGCGAGCCGGATCCGGATCGATCGGGCCACGCTGATCCGCAACGCCCAGACCGCCGGGAACAGCGGTGGCGGCATCCACTGCCAGGGTAGCGGAGCGAGCGATATCGGGTTCCTGCACGTCACGCGCTCGCGGATCGGGATCGACGGCAACGGCAACAGCGCCGGAAACCTGGGTCACGGGGTCCGCTCCGTCCACTGCCTGGCACGCATCGGTGGTCCCGCGGACACCGAGGGCAACGTGATCTCGGCGAATGCGCACAGCGGCGTCCTGCTGGACAGATCCTCCTCGAGCCGCGTCGAGGGGAACCTGATCGGCCTCGACGCCAACGGTGTCGCCGCTCGCGGCAACGATGGGGGAGGCGTCCACATCACGCGATCGACCAGCGTCATCGTCGGCGGCGACGACGACGCGCGCGGCAACGCCATCGCCGGCAACGGGAATACGAACATCCGGGTCTTCGCGGCCGAGCCGTCCGACAACGCGCGGGCACAGATCAGGCGCAATTGGATTGGAACGCGCCGCAACGGGACGCCGCTCGCGCCGGGCGCCAACCGCGCGTCGACCGGGATCCAGATCCACGGATGGGCCGAGGCGACGATCGGTACCGGAGCCCACGGCAATCTGATCCGCGACCACAGTTTCGCCGGCATCGAGGCCGCCTCGGCGGGCGAGGCGGGCAAGATGCGGGTCAGCCGCAACAGCATCTTCGCCAACGGCGCCGCGATCGTGGACGCCGGCAACCGGCCGGTGCCGCAACTGAATCCGATCGGCGGCACCAGCCTGATTAGCGGCACCGTGCCGGGCGGTGCGTCGGGCGGCCTGGTCGAGTTCTACGTCGACGACTGGAACCAGTCCCGGATCTACGTCGGCGAGGTCGATCACCTGTCCCCGAACGGCGCCGGCGGCGCCGACTTCGCGACCCTGATCGACCTGACGCCGCACACCGGCAAGCGGCTGACCGCGCTGTACCGTGAACCGCCCTCGATCCCGACCGCGATCACCCGGACCGGTGCGCTGGCGGCGCCCGTGCCGATCGGCGCCCGGATCCTCAGCGTGAGCCTGGTCGGGCGAACCGGCGCCGAGCGCGTCGACAGCAATCCGACGGCGATCGACTGTCCGGGCTACTGCTCGGCGGGTTTCGCGAGCGGCACCGTGATCCTGACCGCCTATCCGGGCGCCAATCGACGGGTGACCTGGTCGGGCGACTGCACCGGGTCGGGCACCTGCAGCGTGTCGATGAACCAGAACCGGAACGTGACTGCGACCTTCGGCCCGGCGCTGCGCCGACTGACCGTCGATCGCGACGGCCCGGGCACCGTCTCGAGCAATCCGGCCGGGATCGCCTGTGGCGCCACCTGCGCGCACGACTTCAACCACGGACAGACGATCGCGCTGACCGCGACCCCCGCCGCCGACCACCGCTTCGACGGATGGACCGGGGCCTGCTCGGGCCCCGCCGGATGCAGCGTCGCGATGACCGCCGACCGGACGGTCGGCGCCCGCTTCTCCCGCATCCAGCGGTCGCTCGTGGTGACCCGGTCCGGGCTCGGAACCGTGGTCAGCACCCCGGCCGGCATCGACTGCGGCGCCACCTGCACCGCGTCGTTCGGGCAGGGCACCAGCGTCGCCCTCGACGCCACGCCGGCCGCAGGCTGGCAGTTCTCGCACTGGCAGAACTGTCCGGGCGCGAGTGGCCCGCGCTGCAACCTGGTCGTCCCGGCGACAGACATCGGCATCCAGGCCGTCTTCACGACCCTGCCTCCCAGCACCCAGCCGCTCAGCGTGACCCGCGTCGGCTCCGGAAACGTCACCAGCAGCCCGCCCGGGATCAACTGCGGTGCAACCTGCTCTGCCGCGTTCACCGAAGGGTCCACGGTCCAGCTGACCGCGGCACCGGCGTTCGGCTGGACGTTCGCCGGCTGGTCCGGCGCCTGCACCGGGACCGGAACCTGCACCGTGACGATGTCGCAGCCGCGGTCGGTCGTCGCCACGTTCGCCCCGCCGACCCGCCTGCTCACGGTGAGCCGGACCGGAGAGGGCACGCTGCGCAGCGCGCCGACCGGCATCGACTGCGGCACCACCTGCACCCATGCGTTCGAACTGGGCACCGTGGTGACGCTCGAGGCGATTCCCGCCGCCGGATGGCAGTTCGACGGGTACACCGGCGACCACTGCAGCGGCCTCGCCTGCACCGTGACGATGGACGACGCGCGGGCGGTCGGCGCCGTGTTCTCGCCGGTTCCGGGTCCATCAAGGACGCTGACCGTGACCCGAAACGGCAGCGGCACGGTCACGAGCACGCCGGACGGCATCGCCTGCGGATCGACCTGCCAGGCCACGTTCGCGAACGGGACCGCCGTCAGCCTGCTCGCGACACCGGCCGCCGGCTGGCAGTTCATCGGCTGGGGCGGGGCCTGCGAGGGCAGCGGCGCCTGCCAGGTCGTGATGGGCGCCGATCGCGCGGTCAGCGCGACCTTCGCCGTGATCCCGCCGACCACCCATCCGCTCACGGTCAACCGTCACGGCGACGGCTTCGTGTCGAGCACGCCGTCCGGCATCGGCTGCGGCGACGAGTGCCAGGCGTCGTTCCCGGCCGGCACGCAGGTCACGCTGACCGCGACGCCACCCGAGGGCTCGACCTTTGCCGGCTGGCACGGGGCATGCACCGGCCACGCGCCGTGCACGGTGACGATGAGCGAGCCGCGCGTCGTCGGTGCCCGCTTCGTCGTCGACCGGATCTTCGTCGGCGACTTCGAGTGATCGATGGTCCCGGCGCGGGAGCCGCAGGGCTCACGCGCCGGGACGCCGGATCCCGAGCACGTCGATCCGGCGGTACAACGTCGACTTCCCGATCCCGAGCCGCTCGGCCGCGGGCCCGACCTGGCCGTCGCAGGCGCGCAGCGCGGCCTCGATCAGGCGACGCTCGTGCGCCGCGAGCGCGGACTCGAGGCCGGCCGGCGCGGGCTCGCCGGCCGCGGCTTCGCGGATCTCGTCCTTGAGCAGGGCCGGCTCCACGATCTCGCCGTCGTTGAGGAACAGCGCCACGCGCGCCATCTCGCGCTCGAGTTCGCGGACGTTGCCGGGCCACGGATAGCGCCGGATCGCATCCAGCGCCGACCGCGACCAGCCCGCGTGCCGGATGCCGCGCGCCCGCGTCGCCCGCTCGAGAAACCGGTTGGCCAGCAGCAGCACGTCGTCGCCGCGCTCGCGCAGCGGCGGAAGCACCGCGGTCCAGTCGGCGATGCGATGGTAGAGGTCGAGCCGGAACCGACCCTCGTCGACCAGCACGCGCAGCGGCCGGTTGCAGGCCGCGATGATCCGCGCGCGCGCCGATCTCGGGCGGTTCGCGCCGATCCGCCAGACCTCGCCTTCCTGCAGCACGCGCAGCAGGCGCGCCTGCGTTTCCGCCGCCATGTCGGCGATCTCGTCGAGGAACAGCGTGCCGCCATCGGCCTGCTCGAACTTGCCGGGCCGCGCACCGACGCCGGTCGCGACGCCGGCTTCGATCCCGAACAGTTCGGCGTCGATCAGGTCGCGCGGAATCGCGGCGCAGTTGACCGCGACGAACCGGTCGCGCGGCAGACCACTCCCCGCGTGCAGGCGCCGCGCGAGCAGCTCCTTTCCGGTCCCGGTCTCGCCCTCGATCAGGACCCCGAGCCCGCTCGACGCGACGATGTCGGCCTGTCGCAGCAGTTCGGCGAAACCGGGGTCGCGCGAGAGCAGTTCGACCGGGGACCCGGCCATCGCGCCGGCAGCGGCCTCGCGCGCCGCCGGCGCCGCGGCGCGCTCGCTCCGCCGCCCGAGCAGCAGCAGATCGAGCGCGAGCCGGGCGACCGCCGCGAGCGCGGCCAGGCCATCGGGCTCGGCGGCATGGACGACCAGCCGCAACCGGTCGGCTTCGACCGCATGCGACGGCCCCTCGCACCGGCCGCACTCGACGACCAGCCGGCCGTCGTCGGCAAGGCTGGCTCCGCCGGCGCCGCTGCCGACGAGCGCGGCCAGCACCTCGCCGGCCCACGCGTGCCAACCGGGGTCGCCGCGCGCAACGCCGATCAGGCGCGGCAGCGCGTCGGTGCAGAACCGGATCCTCGGCGCGGTCGCGGTCGTGGCGATCGCGGGCGGCCCATCGACCCCGCCACTGCCTGGCCGCGGACGCAGGCTCGGCAGGTCGGCCTCGTCGACCGCTTCGACCGTGATCCGCACGTCGCCGAGCGCGAGCACGCTCCCGGCGCGCAGTTCCTCGATCCCCGAAATCCTGTGGCCGTCGAGGCTGACGCCGTTGCGCGACGCCAGATCCTCGATCGTGAGCCGCCGCGCCGCGGCGTGGAGCCGCGCGTGGCGCCGGGACACGGTCGGATCGGGGAGTCGGATGTCGCAATCGTCGGCCGATCCGAGCAGGTGCTCGCCGGTCGTGACGATGAATCGGTGGTCGCGGCCGGCGAGCCGCGCGGTCAGGCGCCAGGCCACGGCCGGTCCTCCCTGTGGGCACGATGAATATACTCGCGTGATGCGCTTCCACTCGGCGGTTCCGATCGGCGCCGGCGCGACCGGACGGGTGATGCGCGTGTTCGATCCCGAGCGCGGCCATGACGTGGCGCTCAAGCTGCTGCATGCGGCCTCGCCCGATCTGGTCGAGAGGATCCGACGGGAGGCCGCGGCCCAGGCCCGGATCGAGCATCCGAACGTCGTGCGGGTCTACGACAGCGGCAGCCTCGACGGCGTGCCGTTCGTCTCGATGCAGTACGTCGACGGGCGCCCGCTCGACGTCGCGGCGGCGGCGCTGCCGCTGCGCGAGCGGGTCGCGCTGGTCCGCACCGTGGCCGACGCGGTGCACGCGGCGCACCGGCTCGGACTCGTCCATCGCGACCTCAAGCCCGCCAACATCCTGGTCGAGACCCTGGCGGACGGCTCGCACAAGCCATGGGTGCTCGACTTCGGCCTAGTCCACGATGCGAGTGCCGACGGCCTGACCGGTCATGGCGAGCTCCTCGGCACGCCGGGCTACCTGTCGCCGGAGCAGGCGGCCGCCGACCGTCCGATCGACGCGCGCAGCGACGTCTTCTCGCTCGGCGTGATCCTCTACGAACTCGCCACCGGACACGCGCCGTTCGCGGCCGACACCGCCGCCGCGGCGGTTGCGCGCGTGCTCCGACACGAGCCACCGTCGGCCGACCGGGTCGACCCGGCCGTGCCCCCGGCGCTCGCCGCGATCATCGAGCGCTGCCTCGAGAAGGAACCGGCCCGCCGCTACCCGGGCGCGCGGGCGCTTGCCGACGCGCTCGACGCCTGGCTCGCCGGACGACTCGTCCGCGCGCGGCCGCGCGGCCCGGTCGCAAGGGGCCTGCGCTGGATCCGGGCCGATCGGCTGCGCACCGCCGTCGCGATCGCGGCCCTCGCGCTGCCGCTGGCCGGCGCGTCCGCGCTGCTCTGGCTGTCGATCGAGCGCGCCAACGCGCTGGCCGCGACCCGCAGCTTCACCGTCACCGCGCTCGACGTCGAACGCGAGATGTGGCTGGCCGCGTCGTGGCCGGACCAGGACCTGGCGCGCCACCGCGCGCGACTTGCGACGCGGCTCGGGCCGCTCGAGCAGGCGCTGGCCGGCTCGGACGCGACGCTGCGGCAGGTCGTGCTCGAGCCCTACACGCGCGCGCTGGAGGCGCTCGGCGAACACGACCGGCTGCTGGCGCGGGCCGCGGGTGTCGATCCGGCCGGCGTCGAACCCGCGGTCGCAGCGCGCTTCGGACGCGCCTACGAACGCGAGTTCCTCGATCGGGCCACGGCGATCGCGACGCTGCCGGACGCCGAGCGTCGACGCGCGGTCCGTCTTGCGCTCGAGCAGGACTGGCTGAGGCCGGCGCTGGCCTGGCATCGGCGCGCGCTCTCGACCTCCGATCCGATCGATCAGGCGCTCGCCCGCGCGACCCTGGCGCACCACGGCGGCGACGATGAGCGCGCGCTCGCGCTGATCGACGGGCTCGAGCAGCCCGCACCCGGCGCGTCGCTGCTCGCGGCCCGCCTGCGGCTCGCGCGCGTGATCGCCGCGGCCGACGCCGGCGACCCTCGCGCGCTCGAGTCGACGATCGCGGAGGCCGAGAGGGCGCATCGCGACCTCGCGCGAATCCTGCGCAGTTCACCCGATGTCTGGGCCGGTCTGTGCCAGCTGGCGACCGTGCGCCTGCGTCTGTCGAGCCGCGTCGGGGCGTCCGCGCCGGACGACCGGGATCCGATCGCGCCTTGCGATGCGCTGATCGCCAGCGATGGCGGCAGCGGCCGTGGGCAGGTCCTGCGTGCCCAGGCGCTCGCCGCCCACGCGCGTCGCACGTACATGGTCGGCGCAGACGCGGCCGACACGATCGACCGGCTGCGCGCCGAGGTCGATGGCCTCGACGACCCGCGCGCCGCGCTGGCCCTCGGCGAGACCCTGCTTGTCGCCAGCGAGTCGCGTCGACGCCAGGGGCCTGCGGACGAGGCCGCGCGACTGCTCGCCGAAGCCGCCGACCGCCTCGCGATGGCCCTCGATCGCGCGCCGGCCGACCCCGCGCTGCTGCTGGGAGCCGCGCAGGCCAGCCAGCTGATCGCGATCCACGCACCGCCGGCCAGCGCGGATCCCGCGTTCGCCGAGGCGGTCGAGCGTCTCGAACGCGCCGAGTCGGTGGAACCGCTGCTCTCGACCCGACTGCGGCTTGCCGAGGTGCTCGCCTGGCAGGCCAGCAACCGGCTCTACCAGCTCGGCGATCCCGACCCGCCGCTGGCCCGGGCGCGGGACCTACTCGACGCGGCACGCGCGCGGCATCCGGACGACCTGCGTGTCCTGCAGCGGCTGGCGCTGGTCCACTGGGTCAGGGGCCAGGCCCTCGCCTATCGCGGCGGCCACGGCGACGCCGAGCTCGCCGAGGCCGAATCGCTCTACGACGCGGTGCTCGCGGCCGATCCGTCGCGCACCGCGACCGCGTTCAACCGCGCGAGCGTGCAGCTGGCGCGGGCCCGCGAGGCGATGCGCGCCGGGCGGCCGGTCGATGCGCTGCTCGCCCGGGCCGCGGCGGGCCTTCCACGCCTCGTCGAGGAGGAGGTCGCACCGGACGTGGCGATGCTTGCGGCGACCTGGAGGCTGCTGCGTCACCAGTCGGACCCGCGCGGCCGGGGGCCGGACGACCGCGCCGCGATCCACCGGCGACTTCGGCTCGCCGCGACCGGGTCGCCCGACCGGCCGGCGGCCGCGGTGCAGCTGGTCGAGTTCTGGGTCGGCGAACCGCCCGCGCCGCGGGCGGCCGGGTCCCTGGACGAGGATCTCGCGACGATCGACGCGATCGTCGATGATCCGGCCACGCCGGAGATCGTCCGGCTGCATCGCGCCCGCCTGCTGGCCACGGCGGCCCGGCTCGCTCCGGGCCGCCACCGGGCGCGGGCGATCGACGAGTACGCCCGGTACGCCGATTCGCCCTACCTCGGACGGTATCGGGCCGAGTTCTCGCACCTCGATCCTGCCGCGGCCGGCGGGCCCTGAGCGGACCCGGTGGCGCGTCGGTCAGGCCGCTCGCAGGGCGGTCGTCACCGGCAGGCGCGCCGCGCGGATCGCCGGCAGCAGGCCGCCGACGAAGCCGATCACGAGCGAGATCACGATCCCGCGGACCA
Organism: Lysobacteraceae bacterium; assembly: GCA_002995625.1. Lineage (GTDB taxonomy): Bacteria > Pseudomonadota > Gammaproteobacteria > Xanthomonadales > Ahniellaceae > UDEA-SF1. Next base: position 44,781 of record PVBP01000001.1, read on the forward strand.
GCAGGTCCGGGGTGACCTTGAACGCGAACACGACCTGGGTGAAGCCGCCGCCCAAGGTCGAGACGGTCATGCCGTTGAACAGCAGGTAGGCCAGCACCGCGCCGAGGAGTCCGCCCAGCACCGCGAGCGCCATCGACTCGACCAGCACCGAGACCACCACCGGCAGGCCGCGGAAGCCGAGCGCGCGCAGGGTCGCGATCTCGCGGGTGCGCGCCGAGACCGCGGCGTACATCGTGTTGAGCGCCGCGAAGATCGCGCCGAGACCCATGATCACGGCGACGACCGAGGCGAGGAAGCCGATGTTGCGGGTGACGCCACCGGTCTGACCCGAGTAGAACGCGCGCTCGCGCTCGACGTCGACGTTGAGCCTCGGATCCGCCGCGAGCGCCGCCTTGTAGGCCTCGAACGCGCCGGCGTCCTCGAGGCCCACCAGCGCGATCGAGAAGGCGTTGCGCCCCCACGCCGTCTGCGCGGTGCGGACGTCGGTCCAGATCTCGCTCTCGAACGAGTCCCCGGTCTCGAACACGCCGACCACGGTCCAGTCCTGCCCGCGCAGGCGCAAGGTGCCGCCGAGCGTCGCGCCCTCGAACTGGCGCGAGACGCCGCGGCCGACGATCAGCTCCTGCAGGCCCGGCTCGAAGCGGCGACCCTCGACGATCCGGAAGTTCGGCCGCAGCTCGAAGGCGTCGCCGCCGACGCCGCGCAGCGTGACGTTGGCGCCGAGCCGCTCGCCGCGCCGCGGCAGCTCGCTGATCACGACGATCTCGCCCGAGGCCAGTGGCGAACCGTCGCCCGCGCGGCGGACCCCGGGCAGCTGCTCGACGAGGCCCAGCGCGTCCACGGTCAGCACGCTGTTGAGCTCGGCGTTCGAGCCCGAGCGCAGCACGATCGCGTTCGCGTCCGAGCCGGTCGCGGCCAGCGTCGCCTCGAAGCCGCGCGACATCGCGAGCAGCGCTGTGAACACGCCGACCACGCCGGCGAGGCCCACGATCACGACCGCCGCGAGCCCGAGGCGCTCGCGGATGCCGAGGAGATTCATCCAGGTGATCTCGAGGATCTGCTTCAGCATGGCCTCGTTCCTCAGCGGCCGGCGAGCGCGTCGACGATCCGGAGCCGGCCGGCGCGCAGCGCCGGTGGCAGCCCGACCGCGAGCGCGAGCGCCACGATCGCGACCAGGGCCTGGGTCCAGACCGCGAGGTTGAGCGGCACCGGCGGGAAGTCCGGCAGCCTCGCGAGGCCGGTCGCGATCAGCTGCGCGAGCCCCATGCCGGCAAGCCCGCCGATCGCGCACAGCAGCAGCGCCTCGGCCAGCACCAGCGCGGTCACGAGCCCGTTCGGGAAGCCGAGCGTCTTCAGCACCGCGAGCTCCGGGATGCGCTCGCGGACCGCCTGCGCCATCGTGTTGCCGGTCAGGATCAGGATCGTGAAGAAGACCGCGATCAGGATCAGCGTCACGATCAGGCCGATGTCGCCGATCTGCTTGAAGAAGCCGAGCTGGAAGTCGCGCTCGCTCTGGGTCTTGGTCTCGTTCGGCGAGTTCGCGAACAGGCTGTCGATCGCCTGCGCGATCGCGTTGGCCTGGCCCGCGTCGGCGACGCGCACGTCGTAGATGCCGGCCAGTCCGCGCGCGAACTGGCGCGCCTCGTCGAAGTAGTCGAAGTTGATCCACATTACGCCGGTGCGCTGCCGGGTCTCCTCGTCGCGCCCGTCGTAGATCCCGACGATGTCGAAGGTCCAGGTCTTGTTGCCGTCGCGCTGCGGCCAGATCGTCGACTGGATCGGCACCTTGTCGCCGACCTGCCAGCCGAAGCGTTCGGCCAGGCGCCTGCCGACGATCGCGCCGGTGCGTGTGGTCTCGAAGGCGCGCCACTGCTCCTCGGGCATCACGTACTCCGGGTAGACCTCGCGGAACGTGGCGGGGTCGGTCGCGAACTGCGGGAAGAAGTTGCGCGGCTCCTGGTAGATGCCGCCAAACCACTGCCGCCAGGTGATCGCCTCGATCCCGGGCACGGTGCGCAGCTGCTGGCGCATCGCGAGCGGCAGCGCCTCGGTGAACGAGACCCGCGACTGCACGATCAGCCGGTCGGCGCCGGCGAAGGTCGGCGGCGCCGAGAACAGCACGTTGACCGCCTGCAGCAATCCGAACAGCAGGAAGGCCATCGCCAGCGACAGCACCGTCAGCAGCGTGCGTGTCTTCTTGCGGAACAGGCTGGCCCAGACCAGCTGGAAGTACTTCATCGGGATCTCCCTCGGCTGCGACGCCGTCAGTGCGCCGCGGGCTCGCCGACCAGCGCGCCCTTGTCGAGGTGCACCGTGCGCCGGGCGTACTCGGCCGCCTTCGGGTCATGGGTGACCATCACGATGGTCTTGCCGAAGTCGCGGTTCAGCTGCTGCAGCAGGGTGAGGATCTCGTCGGCGGTCTTGCGGTCGAGGTCGCCGGTCGGCTCGTCGCAGACCAGAATCTTCGGGTCCGAGACAATCGCGCGCGCGATCGCGACCCGTTGCTCCTGCCCGCCCGAGAGCTCCTTCGGCTTGTGGTGGGCGCGATCGGCGAGCCCGACCAGCTTCAATGCGATCGCGGCGCGCTGGGCGCGCTCGGCGGCCGACAGGCCGGTCAGCAGCAGCGGCAGCTCGACGTTGCGCTGTGCCGTCAGCACCGGCATCAGGTTGTAGAACTGGAACACGAAGCCGACGTTGGCCGCGCGCCAGCGCGCGAGCTCCCCGCTCGACATCCGGTCGATGCGCTGGCCCGCGACCCAGACCTCGCCCGAGGTCGGCTGGTCGAGGCCGCCGATCAGGTTCAGCAGCGTGGTCTTGCCCGAGCCCGAGGGCCCCATCAGCGCGACGAAGTCGCCACCGGGGATCGAGAGATCGAGGCCGTGCAGCACGTCGATCGACTGCTTGCCGCGGGTGTACGCCTTGTGCACGTCGCGCACGGTGACCATCGTCTCGGACATCGTCGTCTCCTCGGTTCGATTCGTCGGCCAGGAGGGCCGGTTGCATTCGGCCCACCGTCGGCCCGGTCAGTCCCCGCGCCGCTCGCGGATCGCCGCACCGTCGGCCAGCGTCTCGGGCGGATCCAGCACCACGCGCTCGCCGGCGCGGACGCCGTCGAGGACCTGGCGCGCATTGCCGACCGTCGCCGTGCCGGTCGTGACCGCGCGCTCGCGCGCGAGCTCGCCGTCGGCGACGTACACGACCTCCCGCCCGCCACGGCGCGCGATCGCCGCCGCCGGCACCAGCACGCCCCGCGGCGCCGCATCGGCCGGCCGCTCCGCGCCCTCGTCGAGGAACGCGACGCGCACGCCCATGTCCGGCAGGATCCGGGGGTCCTTGTCCTCGATCGCGACGCGCACGCGCACGGTGGCCTTGGTCCGGTCGGCGGTCGGGATCAGCGCGATGACCCGCGCCGGGATCCTCCAGTCCGGATAGGCGTTCAGCGTCGCGGTCGCCGGCTGGCCGGCCGCGACGCGGTTGATGAAGGCCTCGTTGACGTCGACCTCGATCTCGAGCGAATCCATGTCGACGATCGTGCCGATGCCGGTGCGCGTGAAGCCGCCGCCGGCCGACAGCGGCGAGATCATCTCGCCGGGCTGCGCGGCCTTGATCGTGACCACGCCGTCGAACGGCGCGCGGATCGTGGTGTTGTCGAGCGTCACGCGCGAGACCGCGAGCGCGTCGCGCGCAACCGCGACCCCGCGCTCGGCGGCCGCGAGCTGCGCGCGCAGCTGGTCGACCGCGGTGCCCGCCTGCTCGAGCGCGAACGCCGAGGTCAGCTGGCGCTCCGCCAGCTCCCGTTGTCGCCTGAGGTCGGACTCGGCCTGCCTGAGCTGGGCGCGGATCGCGCCGAGCTGGGCCTCGGCCTGGCGCACCTGGGCCTCGCCGAGGGCGACCTGGGCGCGCGCGGTGTCATCGACGAGCCGGGCGAGCACCTGGCCCTCGGTGACCCGCATGCCTTCCTCGATCAGCACCTCGCTGACCTGGCCGGTGATCTGCGAGGACACCGTCGCGATGCGCCGCGCGGTCACGTAGCCGGTGGCATCGAGCACCGACGCGCTGCCCGGGTTCGACGGCATCGCGACGACGGCGGCGAGCCGCACTTCGGTGGCCTGATCGCGACCGAGGAGGAACCAGGCGCCGGCCGCGACCAGGACCACGACGGCGGCGACCGCGCCGATGCGCCACGCGCCCCCGCCGGACCGGGGCGCCGGACGACCGCGGTCGATGCGAAGCTGTTCGAGGAGGTCCTTGTTTTCCACGTCGCTGGGCCCGGCTGCAGGGAACAGCCGTGAAGTGTGCCCAGAATCGGATCAAGCCGCCGCGAGGGCCAGACCCGGAAGTCAGGGGCTGCGGGTGATGGTCGTCATCTCCACGGTGTCGACCGCGCATCGGCGAGGCGGATGGCGCTTGATACGCTCTCGGGCCCACACCGAGCCACGAGGCCATCGATGTCCGTGATCCCCGCCCCGCCGCTCGCCAGTCTGCCGGTCCTCGGCAGCGCCGACCGCTTCCCGGTGCACCGCATCTACTGCATCGGCCGCAACTATGCCGAGCACGCGCGCGAGATGGGCGCCACGGTCGATCGCGGCCAGCCGGTGTTCTTCCTGAAGGCCGCGACCTGCCTGTGGGATCCGGCCGAACCGGTGCCCTACCCGCCGGCGACGCAGGATCTCCACCACGAGGTCGAGCTGGTCGCGGCACTCGGCGCCGGCGGCCGCGACCTCGACCTCGACGCGGCCCGGCGGGCGATCCACGGCTACGCGCTGGGCCTCGACCTGACCCGTCGCGACCTCCAGGCGGCGGCCAAGGCCAAGGGCCTGCCGTGGGACACGGCGAAGAACTTCGAGGCCGCAGCGCCAACCGGCCCGATCCGTCCGGTCTCGCCGGACTTCGACCCGACCTCGGGCGAGCTGTCGCTCGAGGTCAACGGCGTCGTCCGCCAGCGCGCCGACATCGCCGAGATGGTTTTCCAAGTGCCCGAGATCGTCGCGATGCTGTCGCGGCTCTTCACCCTGCGGCCCGGCGATCTCGTGTTCACCGGCACCCCGGCCGGCGTCGCGGCGCTGGTCCCGGGCGACCGCTTCGTCGCGCGTTTCCCGGGGCTTCCCGCGCTCGCGGGGACCATGGCCTGAGCCGGCGCGGCACCACGACGCGGGCCGGCGCCGGATCAGAACACGTACTGGGCGCGCAGGCCCCACTGGTGGCCATCGGCGTCGGTCGCGTCGTCCGAGCCGCGCGTGAAGTTCAGCATCAGCCGGACCTGGTCGGTCGCGTACCAGTTGAGACCGAGCACGTACCGGGTCGCGCCGATGCCGGCGACGTCGTCCCGACGCACCCGGTCGGCGCGCGCGATGACCTCCCAGCCGCCGCCGGCGGCCGGCTTCGGCCGCTTGAGGATCCCCTCGCCGACGGCATAGCCGGGGGTCGCGTCGATCAACCAACCCACTTGCAGGTAGCCGGCCTCGACGATCGCATCGCGTGGCGAGGCCTCGAAGCGACCCCGTGCCCACTCGGATTGCCAGTGGATGGCACCGACACGGCCGGCGACCTCGAGCCCGACCGCGTCGAGCCCGGCGTCGCTGCCGGCAGGACCGCGGAAGATCGACGCATTGGGCCCGCGGCGGCCGGCCCACGCCGCATCGACGCTCAAGGCGGGCGTGCCCTGCCCGCCGCGCTCGACGCTGCCCCAGAGACCGACGTGGAGCAGCCGGTCGCCCTCGACGATCGGGGCCCATGTGCCGCGCGCGGCGAGACCGAATCCCTCGTTGCGCGGCGTCGTGTCCTTGCGCAGCGTCGACGCCGAAACGCCGAGCGACCCGGACTCGAAACCCCGCAGGAAGCCGATGCCCTGTTGCCACTGACGCCCGGTGAAGAGTCCGCTGCCGGTCGTGAAGCCGCGCTCCAGCACCGAGATGTCGTTCGAGCTGGTGAGCTCCTCGAGCGAGCGGTGCGGCTTGAACTGGCCGAGGGTCAGCGTGCCGCCGGCGAGCCCGGTCTCGATGTAGACGTCGCGCAGGTCGATCTCGCGACCGGACATCTCGAGCTGCACGCGGTAGTCCCAGCCGCCGGCCGATCCGTCGGCCTGGACGCGCGCGCGGCGGAACTCGCTGCCGCCGGCCGAGGCGTCGGCATCGCCACCGAAGGCATAGCCGTCGTAGTGGATCCGTCCGCCGATGCGGAAGCTCGTTCCGGCAGCGTCGTTGCCGGCCCGAAGCCCGGGTCCGGCACGCACCTCGACGCCGGGCGCGGCCGCCGGCGCCTCGGACGCCACGGCCTGCGCCGGCTCCGGCCCGGCCGCTTCGACGGCGGCCGCGAGCTTCGCCTCGAGCGTCGCCAGCCGCGCGCGCAGCTCGCCGAGTTCCGCGCGCAGCGCCGCGAGTTCCGGTGGCTCCGGCGTCGCGGGGGCGGCGGGCGCCGGCATCGCCGGCGTGATCAGCGCCAGCGCCGCCACCAGAAGCGCCCGGGACGGGATCACGGAAGGTTGCGGCTGGCGTTCGGAAACGACTGGACTTCGGGTCGCATGCATCGGCAGCGGCCTCCTCGGGCGGAAAGGGGAACGGAGCGTCAGGGTTCGGCGGGCGCCTCGAGCCGATAGCCGAGGCCGCGCACGGTGGTGATCAGGGACGGCGCGTTCGGCTCGTCGAGCTTGCCGCGCAGGCGCTTGATGTAGACGTCGACGACGTTGGTCAGCGGATCGGCCGCGAGTCCCCAGACCGTCGACAGGATCCGCTCGCGGCTCAGCATCCGGCCCGGAGCGCTCATCAGCAGCTCGAGCAGCGCCAGCTCGCGCGCGGTCAGCGCGATCGCGCGACCGCCCCGGGTCACCGCCATCCGCTGTCGATCGAACACCAGGTCGCCGACGACCAGCGTGGTGTCGCGGCGAACCAGCTGGGGCGGGCGGCGCAGCAGCGCCTCGATCCTGGCCAGCAGCTCGTCGAACGCGAACGGCTTCGGCAGATAGTCGTCGGCGCCGCACCGCAGGCCGGCGACCCGATCCTCGACGTTGCCCATCGCGGTCAGCATCAGCATCGGCACCGGATTGCACTCGGCGCGCAGCTGCTGGCACAGCTCCATCCCGGAGATGCCCGGCAGCATCACGTCGACCAGCGCGACGTCGATGCCCCCGGCCCGGAACCGCGGCAGTGCGTCCTCGGCGCTGCCGACGACCGTGGCCCCGTATCCCTCCGCGCGCAGCCCGCGCGCGAGGAAATCCGAGACGCGCAGGTCGTCCTCGACGATCAGGACCTGTGGCATGCGGCCTCCGTCGCTCCGGAGGACGTCGCCTCGGCCAGTCGCGGCAGCACCAGGGTGGCCCTGAGACCGCCGTCGGCCCGTCGCGCCAGCTCGATGTCGCCGCGATGGGCGGTGGCGATCCGGCGCGCGATGCCGAGGCCGATGCCGAGGCCATCGCGATCGATGGCTCTCGCCGCGCTGCCGCGGAAGTGCGGCTCGAAGGCCTGCCGGATCTCCTCGTCCGTCATGCCCGGACCCTCGTCGTCGACATGCATCAGCCAGTGCTCGGCCTCCCCGGCCATTCCAACCCGCACGACGCCGCCGCGCGGGGAGTAACGGATCGCATTGTCGATCAGGATCGCGAGCACCTGCTGCAGGCGCTCGCGATCGCCTTCGACCACGGCGTCGGATTCCGGAACGACGCCGGCGTGCTCGAGCCGGACGCCTCTGACCTCGGCCACCGCCTGCATCTGCGTGACCGCGGCGCGGACGACGCCGGCGATCGGGACACGCGCGGTCGCGAGCGCGTAGCCGAGGCTGCCGTCGCGCGCCGCCTCGACGAGATCGCGAACGCGCGCGCCGATCTCGCCGGCCGCCTCCACGATCCGGCGCAGCGCCGCCTTGAGCTCGATCGCATCGCCCGGACCGCGAAGCGCCAGCTCGGCCTCGCCGCGGATCACGGTCACCGGAGTCCTCAGCTCGTGGCTCAGCTCGGCGAAGAATCGGCGCCGCCCGGCCTCGATGTCGAGCAGCGCGTCATGCGCCTTGAGCGCGACCCGCGTGCGCTCGGAGACGAGCTCGTCGAGCCGGTGCTCCAGCGCCTCGCTGCGCGCCTGCGCCTCGGCCAGCGACGTGGCCATGCTGTCCAGCAGCCCGCCGATCCGGCCGAACTCGTCGTTGCCCGCCAGCTGGCTGCGGGCCGCGTAGTCGCCGCGACCGAGCGCCTCGGTGAGGCGCGTCAGCTCGGCGAACGGCCGGTCGAGGCGGCGCACGAAATAGAGCACGGCGATGATTCCAAGTGCCACGATGAGGGCCGCCATGCCGGCGATCGCGACGCGCTCGCGCTCGAGCAGGCGCGCCAGCCGCTCGGCCTCGACGCGGCTCGCGGCCTCCTGCCGCATCACCGCCTCGCGCAGCAGCGCGCGCATGTCGCGTCCGGCGAGCTCGTCGAAGGCGCGCAGCACGTCACGCCAGAGATCGACCGAGGCGGTGGCGGGATCGACCCGCTCGGCCTCCCGGATCGCCCGGCTCATGACCGCGATGTTCTCCGCGACCAGCTCGACCTCGCGCGACTCGGAGGCCGGCACCCCGACGTCGCGGCGCGCGGCAAGCGCGCGCAGCGACGCGAGGCTGTCGGCGATCGCGGCCTCGAGCCGGTCGCGCACCTCGGGATCGGCCTCACCCGTCAGCATGTGCTCGGCGAACCAGACCTTGAGGCGCTGCTTGTTGCCCGAGATCTCGAGGTACTCGGCGAGCATCCGCGCCGCGACGACGCTGCGCTCGGAGTGGTGGGCGGCCGCGCTGGTCGCCCACCACATGAACAGCGCCTGCGCGATCGACAGCAGCGCCAGCGACGCGAAGGCCAGGGCCAGCCGGTTCCGGATCACTCATGCCCCCGCGTCGCGATGCGCCCGCCGCTCAGTTCGGCTGGAACGGCAGCGACGAGTGGTGCAGCACGATCCGGAGCTTGCCGTCGTCGGTCTTCTTGAACGCCCAGGTCTTGTCGACCGTGGTCTTCGAGCCGTCCTTGTTGGTCAGGGTCACGTTGCCCATGGTCTTGGCGACGTCGCCATTGATGTGGATAGCGGCGTTCCGCACCTCGCACCCGGTCCAGCCCCGGAGCGCGAAGCCGTCGTCCTGCGGGAAGTTCGGATTGCCACCGACGAAGTATGCAAGCGCGCCCTCGCGCGTGGTGCGGAAGGTCTGCGGCGCCACGGTCAGCGTCGGCTTGAACAGCACCGGCCCGAGGTTGTAGCCGTACGCATCATCGAGGATCCGGCCGGCGAGCGCGGTGGCGGCCTCGCGGCCATCGTTCGCGAAGGTCGTGCTGATCGACACCAGCGCATTGCACCAGCCGCTCTGCGCGGCGGCGACTTCGGCCTCGCTGATGTTGGCGTTGAACACCGGCGCGGACTGCGCGTGGGCGGCGCCGATCGACAGCGCCGCGGCGGCGGCGAGGGCAAGGGGGATTCGCTTCATGGCTGTCTCCTGGAATGGAATGGAATGCCCGGATCGGGGGATCCGCGTGCCCGGGCATTCCAGTCGCGAACGCGTGAAACGCCAGTCCAGCGACGATGAAAACGCGCAACCGATCGCATGAAAAATCGGTGACAGCTTGGCACTGGTCCCTCGCCGGGCGGACTGGGGAAGGCCGCCCATCGCCGCAGCGCGAGGACGGAGCCGGCCGGCAGCGATCGATCGGGGGCACGCGGCTGCCGCCCCGCACCCCGGCCCGCCGTGCGCGGCGACATGGCCACGGCAATCCCGACTCGCCTATGCTTCGGACACGCCGGCCGCGGGGGCCGGTCCGGAGAGCCGACGATGGGAATGATGAGCGAGTTCAAGACCTTCGCGATGCGCGGCAACGTGATCGACCTCGCGGTCGGCGTCGTGATCGGGGCAGCCTTCGGCAGGATCGTCACCGCGCTGGTCGACGGCGTGATCATGCCGCCGATCGGGCTCGCGATCGGCGGCATCGACTTCTCGGCGATCACGATCCCGCTGACCGACGAGGTCGGCATCGCGATCGGCGCCTTCATCAACACGATCATCCAGTTCGTGATCATCGCGTTCGCGATCTTCCTCGTGATCAAGGCGATCAACCGGGTCCGGAAGGAGGAGCCTGCCGCGCCGGCGGCCCCACCGGAAGACGTCGTGCTGCTGACCGAGATCCGCGACCTGCTGAAGCAGCAGCGCGGAAGTTGAGCGCAGGGTCGACCGGCGGCGGGCCGCCCCCGCCCCGTTCGACCAACGTCGCGTCGTCCGGAGGGACGATCCGGACCAGATTGGGCGCCACGGGATCATCCGCCTGGGAGGGCAAGCCATGCAGATCCACGAGGTCGACGCCGGATTCGCCGCCACCGCGCGGGTCACGATGCCGCGCTACCGGCAGATGGTCCATGAGGTGCAGAAGCATCCCGAGGACTTCTGGGCCGAGATGGCCCGCCGCCTCGACTGGATCCGCCCGCCGACGCAGATCAAGGATGTCAGCTACCGCCTCGAGGACTTCCGGATCCGCTGGTACGCGGACGGCCAGCTGAACGTCGCCGCGAACTGCCTCGACCGCCACCTGGGGACGCGCGGCGACAAGGTCGCGATCGTCTGGGAAGGCGACGACCCCGCCCACTCGAGGCAGATCACCTACCGCGAGCTGCACGCCGAGGTCTGCCGCCTCGCGAACGCGCTGAAGCGCCTCGGCGTGCGCAAGGGCGACCGGGTCACGATCTACCTGCCGATGATCCCGGAGGCCGCGGTCGCGATGCTGGCCTGCGCCCGGATCGGCGCGATCCACTCGGTGGTGTTCGGCGGCTTCTCGCCGGACTCGCTGGTGAACCGGATCGAGGACTGCGGATCGAAGCTCGTCATCACCGCGGACGAGGGCCTGCGCGGGGGCAGGAAGGTGCCGCTCAAGGCCAACGTCGACAAGGCGCTGGAGAATCCGGCCACCGCGTGCGTCGAGCGCGTCCTCGTCGTGCGCCATACCGGCGGCGATACCGGGTGGCAGTCCGGCCGCGACGTCTGGTACCACGAGGCCACCGCCGCCGAGACCGCGCTCTGCGAGCCCGAGGTGATGGGCGCCGAGGACCCGCTGTTCATCCTCTACACCTCGGGCTCCACCGGCAAGCCGAAGGGCGTGCTGCACACGACCGGCGGCTACCTCGTGTGGGCCAGTTTCACCCACGAGAGCGTCTTCGACCTGCGCGAGGACGACGTCTACTGGTGCACCGCCGACGTCGGCTGGGTCACCGGGCACAGCTACATCGTCTACGGGCCGCTCGCGAACGGCGCGACCACGCTGATGTTCGAGGGCGTGCCGAACCATCCCGACTTCAGCCGCTTCTGGCGCGTGGTCGACAAGCACCGCGTGACGATCTTCTACACCGCGCCGACCGCGATCCGCGCGCTGATGCGCGAGGGCGACGAGCCGGTCAGGGCGACCTCGCGCAGGAGCCTGCGCCTGCTGGGCTCGGTCGGCGAACCGATCAACCCCGAGGCCTGGGAGTGGTACCACCGCGTCGTCGGCGAGGGCCGCTGCCCGATCGTCGACACCTGGTGGCAGACCGAGACCGGCGGGATCCTGATCGCCCCGCTGCCGGGCGCCTTCGACCTCAAGCCCGGCTCCGCGACCCTGCCGATGCCGGGCGTGTATCCGGCGCTGGTCGACAACGAGGGCCGGATCCTGGAAGGCGCGACCGAGGGCAACCTCGTGATCCTCGACTCCTGGCCGGGCCAGATGCGCACGGTCTACGGCGATCACCAGCGCTTCATCGACACCTACTTCAGGACCTTCCCCGGCATGTACTTCACCGGCGACGGCGCGCGCCGCGACGAGGACGGCTACTGGTGGATCACCGGCCGGGTCGACGACGTGATCAACGTCTCCGGGCACCGGATGGGCACCGCCGAGGTCGAGAGCGCGCTGGTCTCGCATCCCGCGGTCGCCGAGGCGGCCGTGGTCGGCGCGCCGCACGAGATCAAGGGCCAGGGCATCTACGCGTACGTGATCCTGAAGACCGGCATCGAGCCCGACGAGGCCCTGCGCAAGGCGCTGGTCGCGCACGTCCGCACCGAGATCGGGCCGATCGCCGCGCCGGACTGGATCCAGTTCACGCCCGGCCTGCCGAAGACCCGCTCGGGCAAGATCATGCGCCGCATCCTGCGCAAGATCGCGGCCAACGAGCAGGATTCGCTCGGAGACGTGTCGACCCTCGCCGAGCCCGCGATCGTGCCGACGCTGGTCGAGCAGCGTCTGAACCGCTGAGGATCGGGCGCGGCACGACATGCCCGCGCGCCGGCCAAGGCGAGGACCCGCGCCGGCGCGGGATTGCCGAGCGCATCCGGCTCCCGGCGACGTGGCCGGGCCGCGCCGACGCGATCGCCCAGGGGCGCGACTGGCTGGTCGAGCGCGACCGCATCGGGGCCGCGCGGACGCTGATCGCCATCGATGCCGCGTTCTACGTCGGGCTCGGGCTGCTGCTGGTGCTGGTCGATCGGGCGCGGAGGAAAGGCGATCCCGCCGGCTCGCAGCCGCGCACCGGCGCGAGGCGCCTCGCGCTTTACGCAGCGCTGGTCTATTTCGCTGGTGAGTCGACCGAGACCGCAGCGGCGCTCGTCGCGCTGGACTCCGAATCGCCACCGGTCGACGCGCTCGCCGTCGCGACGCTCGTGAAGTGGATCGGCGTCGCGGTCCTGGGGCCGGCGCTCGTGATTCGATGGGCGCCGCGTGGCGTCCCTGCCGGCGAGACGCGACGGCGCCCCTGAAACCTCGCCCGGCCCCGTTGCCGCGATTCAACGATCCCGCCCGAACCGGAGAACCCCATGTCCAGCACCCATTCGACCTTCGGCCGATTCGCCGCGCAGTACCGGATGCTCGCCCGCCTCGGGCGTCAGGGTCGGAACCCGAACCTCGATGACACCCCGGTCGTGCTGATCGAGGGCGATTCGTGGGTCGCGATGCCGCCGGTCCACGATCTCGGCGACCACCTCGAACGCGGCGCCGGCGGCGTGTTCCTGCGCCTCGGGCACTATGGCGACACCGCGGCCTCGATGTTCGACCGCGCCGGCCTGCGGCGGCTCGAAGGTCACCTCCAGCATTTCGCGTTCGACGTGATCGTGGCGAGCGCCGGTGGCAACGATCTCGTCGATGCGCTCGAAGGCGGGCGCGGGCGGGCGCCGCTGTTCCCGAGGAATCATCCCGCGATCGATCCGGTTGCCGGACTCGCGCGCGTGCGCGCGGCCGGCGTGCTCGAGCGCGTGCGCGAGCGCTACGAGGCGCTGCTGCGGGTCACGCGCCGCGCCGGCGTGCCGGTGATCGGGCATTCGTACGACTATCCGAGGCGGATGGGTGCGCCGGCTCGCCTGACGGTCGAGCAGGTCGGACTGATCGCGGTCCTGAAGCGCTCGTGCGGCGACTGGATCCAGCGCCACATCAGGCACGTGATGCCGGACGAGTCCGACCAACTCGCGTTCACGCACGGCCTGATCGATGCGTTCGTCGACGACGTGCTCGCGCCGATCACCGAAGCCGGCGTGTTCTCGTGGGTCGACTTCCGCGGCCTGCTGCCCGATGTCGACGACTGGAACGACGAGATCCACCCGACCTCGGCCGGATTCGAGCGGCTCGCACGACCGCTCAAGGCGGCGATCCGGGGCGCGCTGCCGGCAGCGAAGCGCCGCGGTTGGTAGCGCGATCCGCGCGGCGGGTTGCAGCAGCGCCGCGCGGCGCTATCGTCGGGGCTTTCGTGCCGACGGGCGTGGGGGCCCTGCCGATGACGACACCGACGATCCGTTCCGTCCCGCTCTACGCGATCCTGATCGTCGGCCTGGCCGCCTGCGCGGGTCCGGAGTCGCGACCCGCCGACCCGGCCGGATTCCGGCCCTCGCCGGCGGTCGCGGTCGAGGGCGACGCAACGGCTGCCGAGCGGAATGCGACCGATGCGGACCGGATCGCGGCCGATGCCTTCGATGCGAGCGATCCGACGCCGCAGACGACGCGGATCGACCCGGCCGATATCGCGATCGCCGAGCGGCTGCGCGACGCCGCGCTCGCGGACAACGCAGCCTTTGCGCTGCTCGCCTCGCTGACGACCGAGGTCGGACACCGGCTCCCGGGCTCGCCGAACGACGCGCGCGCCCAGGAATGGGCCGTGGCGGCCTTCGAGCGGCTCGGCTTCGACGAGGTCTACCGCGAACCGGTGACCTTCCCGCGCTGGTACCGGAACTCGGAGTCGGTCGAGATCGTCGCGCCATGGCCGCACCGGCTGGTCGCGACCGCGCTCGGCGGCACGGTCGGGACGAACGGCCCGCTCGAAGCCGAAGTCGTCGAGTTCGCGACCCTCGAGGCGCTCGAGGCGGCCACGCGCGCCAAGGTCGAGGGCCGGATCGTGTTCATCGGCAACCGGATGACCCGCGCGATCGACGGCGCCGGCTACGGCCCGGCCGTCCGCGCGCGCACGCGCGGCCCGTCGATCGCCGCCGGCCTCGGCGCGCGCGCGCTGCTGATCCGCTCGATCGGCACCAGCAACGACCGCTTCGCGCACACCGGCATGGTCAGCTACGACCCCGCGCAGCCACGGATCCCGGCCGCCTCGATCAGCAATCCGGACGCCGACAACCTGCAGCGGATGTTCGAGCGCGGCCAGAAGGTGATCGTGCGGATGGATCTCGACGTCGGCTTCGACGGCGAGTACACGTCCAACAACGTGATCGGCGAGATCACCGGCAGCGAGCTTCCCGACCAGGTGGTCGCGATCGGCGGCCACCTCGACTCGTGGGACAAGGGCACCGGCGCGCTCGACGACGGCGCCGGCTGCGCGATCACGATGGCCGCCGCGCACCAGATCCTCCGCGCCGGCCTGAGGCCGAAGCGAACGATCCGCGTGATCCTGTTCGCGAACGAGGAGCAGGGTCTCTGGGGCGGGCGGGTCTACGCCGAGAACCGCCGTGAGGCGATCCGGCTCCACCAGATCGCGGGCGAATCGGACTTCGGCGCCGGGCGGATCTGGCGCTTCGACACCCGGATCAAGCCCGAGGCCTTCGAGGCGGCACGCCAGATCCACCGCGTGCTCGAGCCGCTCGGGATCCGGCGCGGCCTCAACACCGCCTACGGCGGTCCCGACTTCACCCGGTTGCGCGAACTCGGCGCGGCGGTGTTCACGCTGGCCCAGGACGGCACCAACTACTTCGACTACCACCACACCGACAACGACACGCTCGACAAGGTCGATCCGGCCGATCTCAGCCAGAACGTCGCCGCATGGGCCGCGGCGGTCTGGCTGTTCGCGCAGGCCGACGGCGACTTCGGCAGTGGCCAGGGCCTCGAGACCGCACCCAGCGTCCCGCGCTGATTGGCAATGAGCATCGGGCTCGGGGGTCTTGTCGGATCCGCCCGGACCCGTTCATGCTCCGTGGCGCCACGACGTGCGCTACGCAACCTTCGCCGGGAGGTGCCTGCCATGACCACCGCCGGAACCCCGCTGCTCGCGCTCGCGATCACCGCGCTGCTCGCGGGATGCGCCGATCCGTCGAACCGGATCCGGACGGTTTCCGGCTCGACGATCGATGCGGCCGCGTTCAATCGCACGATCGCGGGATTCGAGGACTACGACCAGCCGCCGCGGCTGATCCGCGGCCGGGCGCCGGTCTACCCGATCCGCGCGGTGATCTCCCGGCGCGAGGCGCGCGTCAAGCTCGCGTACACGGTCGGCGAGGACGGCATGCCGCGTGACATCGAGGTGCTCGAGTCGCCCGACGAGGTGTTCGCGCGGCACGCGATCATCGCGGTCCGCGCGTGGCGCTACGCGCCCGCGATCCGGGACGGCCAGCCGGTCGCGGTCGGCGTCCAGCACGAGATCGACTTCGGCCAGAACATGGCGCGGTTCGGATCGGCCGATGCGCGCGACGACCGGCGGGACTAGGTCGACGGCCGGTCAGCGCAGCAGCGGCGTGTCGAGCGTCTTCGGCGGCCGGCCGGCGATCCGCGTCGCGATCCGTCGCAGGTCGGCCTCGGAGACCTCGCGCAGCACGATCAGCTCGCGCACGACGTCATCGAGGTTCTTCTGGCCGCCGGTCGCGGCGCGGATCTCGCGATCGAGGTCCCAGAACAGGATCGCGGCGCGGGCCATCGCGGGACCCGCGACGCGGTTGCCCTTGATCGAGCGCACGTCGCGGCCGAAGTTCTCGAGCCAGCGCCGCACCTGGTCGTGGCGCGTCGCCGAAAGGCCGCCAGCGCGCTGCATCAGCTCGACCGCGTAGTACTCGGCCAGCCCCTCGGCGATCCAGTCGTCGCGATCGGCGCCGCGGATCCGGGTCACGACGTGGAACAGTTCGTGGACCAGCGTGCTGGTGCCGTTCTCGCTGACGATCGGCCGCTCGGCGTGCAGGAAGATCGAGTTCGGCGCCGACAGTCCTCCGCGCCACATCGGATTGCCGGCGCCGACCAGCAGCAGCTTCGGCGGCGCCACGCCGAACGCCGCGTCGAACTCGGGCCAGACGAAGTTCATGAACGTGAGCACGTCCATCCGCCGGAAGGCCTGGCCGACCGGCGCCGCGACCGCGACCTCGGTCGCGCCGATCCGGTCGCGGCGCACGCCGATCCGCCCGGCGATCATCCAGCCGGTCGGCCGGTCGAAGCGCCGCTCGGGATTGTCGATCCGAAAACGGCCGTCGCCGGCCTTGGGCCAGCCGGTGTCGACGCTCCAGCCCTTCGGCAGCACGAAGCGCAGGGTCGCGCGGCTCTGCGCGCCCTCCTCGGCGACCGCGGTCGCCGGCGGGATCGCGTGGTCGCCGCGGAAGATCGCGAAGTCGCGCGTGACCAGCGCGTCGTAGCCGGCGTCGCGACGCTGCCGCGGAATCCGGAAGTCGAGCCTGAGCGTGCCGCCACGCGGCGGGACGTGCCAGGTCGCGCTGCGCGGCTCGAGCTCGAGCCGGCCGTCGGCGACGAGGTTGCGATGGCGTTCCGGGTCGAGCGTGAAGCGCAGGCGCTTGAGCAGTTCGCCGGACGAGACGCGGATCGAGACCCGCGCGTCGCTGCGGCCGGCCTCGAGTTCGATCGTGTACTCGACGCGATAGGTCCCCGCGGCGCCGGCCGGAAGGCAGGCAAGCACGAAGGCCACGAACAGCAGCGCTCTCGACAGCATCATCGCGCGATCACGTCGGACGGGATGCGCGACGGTAAACGCCGACCGGGTCACGATGCAATCGATCCGCGCCCGACATCCGACCGCCTCACCGTCGATGCCGGCGCCAGTGCTCGGCCAGCAGGACGGCCACCGCCGCCGACACGTTGAGACTCTCGACCGCGCCGGTGCCCGCGATTGCCACCCTCGCGTCCGCCGCCGCCTGCAGCCGCGCGTCGAGCCCCTCGCTCTCGGCACCGATCAGCCACGCGACGCGCGGCGGCAGTTCGGCGGCGTGCAGACTCGGGTCCGCGTGGCTGCTGGTCGCGACCAGCCGGAAACCGGCTGCGCGCAGGCGCTGGAAGTCGTCGGCCGGATCGGCTCCGAGCACGAACGGCACCGACTCGGCGGCGCCTTCGGCGACGCGGCACGCGGCGCCCGACAGTCGCGCGCTGCCGGCCCCCGCGATCACGGCGGCGGCGCCGAAGTGCGCGGCCGAACGCAGGATCGCGCCGAGGTTGTGCGGATTGCCGACGCCATGGAGCCACAGGGCCTGCAGCGGGCCGCTGGCCGGAAGTCCCCGAAGCCAGGCTGCCAGCGCCGGCGGTGCGCGCTCCCGCAGGTCGAGCACGATGCCCTCGTGGTGCTGCGACGCGGCGAGCCGCGCGAGTTCGTCGTCACCGACGATGCGGTAACCGATTCGCTGGCGGGCGCACCACGCGAGCGCCTCGCGGAAATCGGCGACCCGCGCTTCGGCGAGCCACACCTTGCGCACGTCCTCGCGCCGCCGCGCGAAGATCGCGCGGCAGGCGGCGACGCCGAATCGCCGCGCTTCCGGTCCCGCGATCCCCCGGCGACCGCGTCCGGGGGACTCAGGCGGCCTCGCCGATCGCATCCGGATGCTGGCGGTCGAGCGCCTCGATCTCGCGCCCGAGCGCGTCCGGCGACCGCGTGTACGGCGCGAGCACGCGATAGAAGGCCGGCACCACGAACAGCGTCAGCACGGTTGCGACCATCACGCCCGAAACGATCACGAGGCCGATCGAGAAGCGGCTGACCGAACCGGCGCCGCTCGCGAGCACCAGCGGCATCGCGCCCGCGATCGTCGAGATGCTGGTCATCAGGATCGGCCGCAGGCGCAGCGCCGACGACTCGAGGATCGCCTCCTCGACCGACCGGCCGGCGTCGCGCAGCTGGTTGGCGAACTCGACGATCAGAATGCCGTTCTTGGTCGCGATGCCGACCAGGATCACGAGCCCGATCGAGCTGTAGAGGTTCATCGTCGCGCCGGCGACCCCGGTGCCGCCGAACCAGGTCGGCGCAAGCCCGAACGCGGCGAGTCCGAGCAGCGCGCCGAACGCGGCCAGCGGCACCGTCAGGATGATGACGAACGGGTGGACGAAGCTCTCGAACTGGGCGGCCAGCACCAGGTAGACGACGAGCAGCGCGAGCACGAAGGCGATCGCGAAGGTCCCGCCCTGCTGCCGGTACTCGCGCGACTCGCCGCGGTAGTCGATCGACGCGGTCCGCGGCAGCTCCTCGGCCGCGACCGCCTCGAGCCAGTCGAGCGCCTCGCCGAGCGAATAGCCGGGCGCGAGGCGCGCGCTGAAGGTCACCGCGCGGACCCGGTTGAACCGGTTGAGCTGCCCGGCGTCGGCGATCTCGCGCAGCTCGACCAGGTTCGACAGCGGCACCAGCTGGCCGGCACGCGACCGGACGAAGATCGAATCGAGGTCGGATGGCGCCTGCCGGTTCTCGCGCGTCGCCTGGACCAGCACGTCGTACTCCTCGCCGGCGCGCTCGAAGGTCGTGATCCGGCGCGAACCGAGCATCGTCTCGAGCGTGGTCCCGATCTCGTCGATCGACACGCCGAGATCGGCGGCGCGCTGCCGGTCGACGATCACGCGCAACTGCGGCCGGGTCTCGCGGAAGTCGGCGTCGAAGCCGACCAGACCCGGGTTCTCGGCGCCGCGCGCGAGCATCCGGTCGCGCCAGATCGCGAGCGTCTCGTAGTCCGGACCGCCGACGACGAACTGCACCGGCGTCTGGCCACCGCCGCGCACGAGGCCGGTGCGCATGTTGACGATCGAGCGCACGCCCGGGATCTCGTCGAGCTCACGCTGGAGCTCGGCCTGGAGCTGCGCGCCGGGCGGCCGTTCGCCCCACGGGGCGAGGAACACCAGCGCCTGCGCGGTGTGCATGTCCTCGCTCGCGGCCCCGCCGAACCCGCGCGGCACGCGGAAGATCACCCGGGTCACGTCGCCGCGCTCGACCAGGCGCAGGATCCGCTCCTCGACCTTGAGCCCCTGCTCGAGCGTGTAGTCGAAGCCGGCGCCTTCGGGCGCGTTGATCACGACGAAGAAGGTGCCCTGGTCCTCGGGCGGCGTGACCTCCTTCGGCAGCGCACGGTACAGCAGCCCGCCGGCGACGATCGTCGCGATCACGAGACCGCCGAGGAGCGGTCCGCGGTGGAGCCAGCGACGCAGCGTCGCGCGATAGCGGCCCTCGACCCGCCGGAACAGCGCATCGACGCGGCCCGAGAAGCCGGTGTGGGTCGATCCCGGCGTCAGCAGCTTCGACGCCATCATCGGCGACAGCGACAGCGCGACCAGCGAGGACACGATCACGGCGGCCGAGATCGCGAGGCCGAGCTCGCGGAACAGCCGTCCGAGGTTGCCCTCGAGGAACGCGATCGGCAGGAACACCGCGACCAGCACCGCGGTGGTCGCGATCACCGCGAATCCGACCTGGCGCGCGCCGCGCATCGCCGCGACCAGCCGCGGTTCGCCCTCGTCGACCCGGCGCTGGCAGTTCTCGAGCACGACGATCGCGTCGTCGACCACGAGTCCGATCGACAGCACCAGCGCGAGCAGCGTGATCAGGTTGATCGAGAAGCCGAACAGCCAGAGCGCGATGAAGGTCGCGATCAGGCAGATCGGCACCGTGACGGCCGGAATCAGCGCCGCGCGCCAGCTCCCGAGGAAGCCGTAGATCACGAGGATCACGAGGCCCATCGCGATCGCGAGCGTGAAGTAGACCTCCTTGATCGACTCGCTGATGAAGACCGACGTGTCGAACGCGACGACCAGTCGCATGTCGTCGGGCAGCGTCCGGCCGATCCGCTCGACCTCCGCCTTGACCGCCTCGGCGACCTCGAGCGTGTTGGCCTGCGACTGGCGGACGACGCCGAGTCCGACCTGCTGCACGCCGTTGCCGCGGATGATCGAGCGCCGTTCGGCCGAGTCGAGTTCGACCCGCGCGACCTCGCCGAGCGTCACCACGTGGCCCTGCGGCGAGCGCGTGACCGGCAGGCTGGCGAACTCCTCGGCGCTCGCGTAGGCGCGCGAGATCCGGACCGTGAAGTCGCGGGTCGCCGACTCGAGGCGTCCGGCCGGCAGCTCGACGTTCTCCCGTCGCAGCGCGGCGCTGACGTCGGCCACGGTCAGGCCGCGCGCGGCGAGCTCGTTCGGATCGAGCCAGACCCGCATCGCCCAGCGCTGGCCACCGCCGACGATCACCCGCGCGACGCCGTCGATCGCGGCCAGCCGGTCGACCAGCTGGCGTTGCGCGAACTCGGACAGCTCGAGCGGATTCAGCGAGTCGCTCGCGAGGTTGAGCCACAGGATCGGCTGGGCATCGGCGTCCTGCTTGGCGACCTGCGGGCGGTCGGCATCGACCGGCAGCTGCGACGTGATGCGGTTGACCGCGTCGCGGACATCGTTGGTCGCGCTCTCGATGTCGCGCGACAGCGAGAACTCGAGCGTGACGTTCGAGCGCCCGTTCTCGCTCGAGGCCGAGATCGTCTCGAGGCCCTGGATGCCGCTGATCGCCGACTCCACGAGCTGGGTGATGCGCGACTCGATCACCGCCGCCGACGCGCCGCGATACGAGGTCTCGATCGAGACGATCGGCGGGTCGATGTCCGGCAGTTCGCGCAGCGGCAGCTTGAAGAAGCTCATCAGTCCGAGCGTCACCAGCAGCAGGCTGATCACGCTGGCGAAGACAGGACGGCGGACGGAGATGTCGGAGATCAGCATGGCGACCGTGTCTCGGTGATGCGAAGCCGACGCGGGGGTCCTGCGCGGCGTGCCGTTTCAGTGGACCGCCGGGCTCAGCCGGCGCGCTCCGGAGCGCGGGCCGGGTCCTGGATGCGCAGGGCCACCCCGGCGCGGACCCGGACGAGCCCGTCGGTGACGATGCGGTCGCCGGCTTCGAGTCCGTCGAGCACCTCGACGCGGCCCGCCCGGCGCGCACCCAGCGTCACGAACACCTGCTGCGCGCGGCCGTCCTCTCCGACCCGGAACACGAAGTTCCGGTCGCGGATCGCCTGCACCGCGATCTCCGGAATCACCAGCGATTCGCGCTCGTTGGCGGTGACCGCGAGCGTCATCAGCATGCCCGGCTTGAGCCGACGGTCGGCGTTCGGCACCTCGGCGCGCACCGTCACCGCACGCGTGACCGGGTCGATCCGCGACTCGATCGAGGTCACGCGGCCTTCGAAGGACACGCCCGGCCAGGCCGCGGTCCGGGCCGCGATCGACTGGCCGACCGCGAGCGCCGACAGGAACCGCTCGGGCACCGTGAAATCGACCTTGATCGGATCGACGTCATCGAGCGTCGTGATGACCGTGCCGGGCGTCACCAGCGTGCCCGGGCTCACGGCGCGGAACCCGAGGACCCCTGCGAACGGCGCGGTGATCACGCGATCGCCGAGCCGCGCCCGGATCGCGTCGACCCGGGCCTTCGCGGTGTCGCGTGCCGCGCGCTGCTGGTCGAGCACGGCCTCCGAGATCGTCCCCTGGCGCGACAACTCGAGCTGGCGCTCGTAGAGCCGGGATGCCTCCTCGTACGCGACCTGGGCCTCGGCCAGGGCCGCGGTCTCGGCGCGCCCGGAAAGGTCGACCAGCACCGCGCCCGCCGCGACCTCCTGTCCGTCCTCGAAGTTGACGCGCACGACGGTCTCGGTGACCTTCGCGGTGATCGTGACCGACTCGTTCGCGCGTGCGGTCCCCAGCGCCTGGATCGAATCCGACCATGGCTGGCGCTCGACCGGCACGACCGCGACCGGGACCGGGCGACCACCGCCCGCGCCGGGACCCCCGGGTCCCGTGCCCGCTGTCTCGCCGCCGCCGCAGGCGACGAGGCCGGCGAGCCCGATCAGCCCCGGCAGCAGCGCCCGTGACCGCAGCCAGGAACCCCGCCACGCTGGCCTCATGCCGGCAACCCTTTGTGGCTGCCATCGCAGAACGGCGCATTCGCGGTGCGCTTGCAGCCGCAGAACCAGCGCGTTTCGGTCCGCTCGCAGGTCCAGCGGAGCGGATTCAACCCGGTCCCCTTGTGGCTGCCATCGCAGAAGGGCTGCGACGCCGAGCGCCCGCAGGTGCACCAGAAGTAAGCCTTGCCGGCCTCGACCTCGACGGGCAAAGGCGTTCGACTCGCGACGATGGCTTCGGTCATGTCGGTGGTTCCGTGCGAGAGGACGCGCCAGTGTACTCTCGACAAACGTGAAGACCCCGCGGTCGGAGGCCGTCGATTCAGGCGCATCGGCGCAGATGCGCGAGCATCGATCCGGGTCGCGGGCGGGTGGCTCGGCCGTTCAGTCGACGGACGGCCAGGCACGATCCGGGAAGCGAGGCCGCGCCGTGAGCGACGGACGCATCCGGGCGCCCCTCGCCGGTTGAGCGAAGGCGCCGGCTGCCGTTCGCCGCGCCGATCCGGGTCCGAGCGGGGCGGATCGCCCCGGAGTGCTAGGACGATGCGCAGGCGCGACGCGCCAGGCGCAGGTTCCACAGGTGCCCGGTCACGAGCAGCACGCCGGCGGCGAGCACCGTCGCGGTACCCCAGAATCGAACGTAGTGCAGCGAACCAAAGACGCCGAACCCGAGCAGCGCGACGCCAGCGGCGAACAGGACTCCCGGACCCGGCTGGCGGTGGACGCGCCAGCCCGCGCCGAACGCCACCACGGCGGCCGCGATGCCGATCGCGGCGAGTCCGATCTCGATCGCGAGCAGCCAGCCGACCGGGACGCCGAAGACCTGGCGCTGGAGCCATACCACCGGCGACAGCGCCAGCACGATCGTCAGCGCGATGCAGTGGATCGCGCACAGCGAAGTCGCCGCAATCCCCAGTCGATCGGCGAAACGCTCGACCGCGAGACTGCCGGCCGTGGACGATGAACGAACGGACGACATGCGCGTCCCGTGCTCGGCGGCTGGGCGCGTTACTGTATAACATCCGGCCCCGCCTCCCCATCCGAGCGTCCTCGAGCATGCAGCTGCGACACCGCCCCCTGGTCTTCGGGACCCTGTTCACGACGATGCTGGCCACCGGCGCGGCCTTCGCCCATGGCGCGCACCGGCACGGGCACGGGAGCGAACCGGCCCGCGCCGACGACCGTGCGCACGCGCACGCGCACGGGCACGAACACGAACACGAACACAAGCGCGAACACGAGCACGATCACGGCCACGGGCACGGGCACGGGCACGACGGCCACACGCACGGCGCCCATGTGCATGGCCTCGCCCACCTCGACGCGGCGCTCGATGGGCGCACGCTCCTGATCGAGGTGCGCACGCCGGGCTGGGATCTCGTGGGCTTCGAGCGCGCGCCACGGGACGATGACGAGCGAGCGCGCATCGACGCCGCGCGCCGCACGCTGTCCGATGCCGCGCGCCTGGTCGCGTTCGAGCCGGAAGGCGCCTGCACCCCGGCCGCACCGGCCAAGGTCATCCTGCCGACGTCGATCGACCCGGGCAGCGCGACCGCGGGCGACGCGCATCCCGGGGACTGGTCGGTCGCGTGGTCCTTCGACTGCGCCGACCCCGAGTCGCTGCGCGCCGTGCGGATCGACTGGTTCGACGCCTTCCCGGAGACCCAGCGCATCGCGGTCCAGTGGATCGGCCCGGACGGACAGGCGGGACTCGAGCTCGGCCCGGCGTCCCGGCGGATCGCCGTCCGCGGCCGCTGAGGCCACCTGACGGTCGCGATCGCGGAGCTCCGATGGCCGCGCCCGTGCTCGGGATCGAAGGGCTGCGATTCGCGTGGCCGGGCGGACCGCGGCTGCTCTCGCTCGATCGCTTCGTGATCGAGCGCGACGAGCACGTGTTCCTGTTCGGCCCGAGCGGCAGCGGGAAGTCGACGCTGCTGAACCTGGTCGCGGGAACCCTCGCGCCCGACGCCGGCTCGATCCGGATCGACGGCGAGCCGATGAGCGGCCGACCCGAGCGCCTTCGCGATCGTCTCCGGGCCGATCGCCTCGGCGTCGTGTTCCAGATGTTCAACCTGCTGCCCTACCTGTCGGTCCGCGACAACGTGCTGCTGCCGTGCCGCTTCTCGGCGCGACGTCGCGAGCGGGCCGTCGCCCGTCACGGCAGCCTCGCGCGCGCGGCCGATCACCTGCTCGACGCCCTCGGCCTCGGCACCGACGGCATCGCGCGCCGGACGGCGGCGACGCTGTCGGTCGGTCAGCAGCAGCGGGTCGCGGCGGCGCGCGCTCTGGTCGGGGAACCCGCACTCGTGATCGCCGACGAGCCGACCTCGGCGCTCGACCTCGACGCCCGCGAGGCCTTCCTGCGCCTGCTGTTCGCCGAGTGCCGGGCGGCCGGCGCCGGCCTGCTGTTCGTCAGCCACGATCATTCGCTGAAGCCGCTGTTCGACCGCGCGGTCGCCCTGGCCGACCTCGGCGGCGCCACCGACGGAGACGCCGCGTGAACGCGCTCGCCAAGCTGGCACTCGCGAGCCTGCGGAACCGGCGATTCACGGTCGCGCTGACGATCGCGTCGATCGCGATCAGCACCGCGCTGCTGCTCGGGGTCGAGCGCCTGCGCCAGGAGGCGCGGGAGGGCTTCCTGCGCACCGTGAGCGGCACCGACCTGATCGTCGGCGCGCGCTCGAATCCGGTGCAGCTGCTGCTGTATGCGGTGTTCCGCGTCGGCGAGCCGACCAACAACGTGTCGTGGGAGAGCTACCGCACCTTCGCCGAGCGCCCCGGCGTCGCCTGGACGATCCCGATCTCGCTCGGCGACTCGCACCGCGGCTTCCGCGTGGTCGGCACCAGCACGGCCTATTTCGAGCACCTGCGGTTCGCCGGCGACCGCCGGCTCGAGTTCGCCGAGGGTCGTCCGTTCGAGGCGATCCACGATGCCGTGGTCGGCGCCGACGTCGCCGAGCGCCTGCGCTACCGCATCGGCGACCGGATCGTCGTGGCCCACGGCACCGGCCGGACGGTGCTGGCCGAGCACGACGACCAGCCGTTCACGATCGTGGGAATCCTGAAGCGCACCGGCACGCCGGTCGACCAGTCGGTGCACGTGAGCCTCGCGGCGCTCGAGGCGATCCACAGCAACTGGCGGTTCGGGACCCGGATCGGCGAGGCACCCAGCGACGCGGAGCTCGCGGCGATGGATCTGACGCCACGGTCGATCACCGCGTTCTTCGTCGGCCTCGAATCGAAGGTCGGCGTGTTCGCGCTGCAGCGGGCGGTCAACGAGTACCGCCCGGAGCCCCTGTCGGCGATCATGCCCGGCGTCGCGCTGCAGCAGCTGTGGCGGCTGCTCGGCACGGTCGAGCGCGCGCTGCTGGTGACCGCCGCGTGCGTCGTGCTGGCCGGGCTGCTCGGGATGCTGACCGCGGTGCTCGCGACGCTCAACGAGCGGCGACGCGAGATGGCGATCCTGCGGTCGGTCGGCGCGCGCCCGGCGCACGTCTTCGGCCTGCTGCTGCTGGAGGCCGTGCTGCTGACGGCGCTCGGCGCGCTGGCCGGTCTGCTGCTGATGAACGGCGCGCTCGCCGGCCTTTCCGGCTGGCTCGAGGCCCGCTTCGGCCTGTACGCGGCGGCCGGATGGCCGACGATCGCCGAGTGGCGGCTGCTCGGGTTGATCCTGGCGGCGGGCCTCGTCGCCGGTCTGGTGCCGGCCTGGCTCGCGTACCGGCGTTCAGTCGCCGACGGCCTGACCGTGCGAACATGATGCGTCGTCGCCGGGGCATGCCCCCCTGCAAGTCCGGAGTTCGTCCATGAACCGACCGATCCTCCTCGCGGCCGTCGCGATCGCGGCCCTGGCTGCCGCGATCGTCGCGCTGGCGCCGACACGCGCCGGCGGCCCGGCCACGATCGCGGCGGTCGGCACCGTGATCGCGCCGGCGCACGCCCAGGACGGCACCTCGGTCGGGACGCCGGCTCCGGCAAGCGACCGCAGCGATCCGCGCGAGGTCGACTGGCTCGACCTGATGCCGCCCGAGGATCTCGAAGCGATCAAGAACCTGCCGCCGATCGACCACATGGGCTTCGTCGCGGCCGAGCAGTTCATGAGCTTCAACACGGTGCCGAGGTTCGACGGCTTCGAAGGTCGCATCGCCGGCTACATCGTGCCGCTCGACACCGACGCGCGCGGCCGCATGACCGAGTTCTTCCTGGTGCCGTACTTCGGGGCCTGCATCCACGTGCCGCCGCCGCCGCCGAACCAGATCATCCTCGGCCGGCTGGCCGAGCCGATCCCGATGACCGATCTGTACTCGCCGTACTGGATCGACGGCACCTTCCGGATCGAACGCTCGGAGAACGAGCTCGGCGCGTCCGCCTACACGATGGACGTCGCGAAGGTCACCCTCTGGGACGATTCCGGCGGCTGATCGCCGGGGCAGGCCCGACGGGTGCGCCGCGGTTCACGGCCGGCGCGTGATCGAGAGTCCCACCTCGGCGATCCGGCGTTCCTCGTCGAGGCGTCGCACCACCAGCTCGATCGGCCCGAGGCCGATGCGATCGCCGACCTCGACGGCGTCCCCGAACTCGCGCTCGAGGAACCGGCGCACGGTCTGCCCGCGCTTGTCCTGGTTGACGATCGCGCCGTAGAAGTCGGCCAGTTCGTCGATCGGCGTCTCGGGGGCGATCTCGAACTCGCCGAAGAACTCGCGATCGCCCGGTTCCGGCGGCCGCGGGCTCGCGATCAGGCGGTCGAGCAGCGGGATCCGGTGCGGCCGGACGAACACGTAGATCACGTCGCCGGCGCGCAGGCGGTCTAGGCGCATGCTCCGGATCGACTGGCCGTCGCGCACGATCAGCGCCGGCTTGACCCAGCGCGGCAGCGCGCTCCGGCCAAGGATCGGGCTGTCGTCGTGCAGCCGGTAGGCCACCAGCTCGTGCGCCGCCTCGCTCGGCAGGTCGAGCTGGATGCGCTCGATCGCGCCGGCGCGCTCGGGAATCACGAGCTTCAGCGCGCGCGCCAGCGGCGCGATGCTCCAGCCCTGCACGACCAGCGAGACCAGCACGATCAGGAAGGTCAGGTTCAGCAGCATCTGTCCGCCGTCGATGCCGTAGGCCACCGGCAGGATCGCGAGCAGGATCGAGACCGCGCCGCGCAACCCGACCCAGCCGACGAAGGCGTGCTCGGCCCGGCTGAAGCCGAACGGCAGCAGGCAGGCGACCGTCGCGAGCGGACGCGCGACGAACGCCAGCACGAGACCGAGGACGATGCCCGGCACCAGGACCGCCGGGAACTCGGACGGCGTCGCGAGCAGGCCCAGGGTCACGAACATCGCGATCTGCGCGAGCCACGTGAGCCCCTGCTGGAAGCGCTTGAGCTCGTTGCCGCGCCGGATCCGCCGGTTGCCGGCGACCAGTCCCGCGACGTAGACCGCAAGGAAACCGCTGCCGCCGGCAAGATTGGTCGCCGAGAACACCGCGAGCGCCAGGGCGGCGACCAGCAGCGGGTACAGCGCGCCCTCGAGCTCGAGCCGGTTGACGATGCGCACGATCGCGTGACCGCCGGCGAACCCGAGCGCAAGGCCGAGGCCCATCTGGGTCGCGAACAGCGACAGCGTCTCGAGGCCGATCGCGTCGGCGTCCGAGCGCAGCAGCGCGACCAGCCCGAGCACGAGGAAGATCGCCATCGGGTCGTTGCTGCCGGACTCGACCTCGAGCGTCGCGCGGACCCGCTCGCGCACGCGGATGCCGCCGACGCGCAGCAGGAAGAACACCGCCGCGGCATCGGTCGAGCCGACGATCGCGCCGAGCAGCAGCGCCTGCGGCCAGTCGAGGCCGAACAGCACGTGCGCGGCGGTCGCGACCAGACCCGCGGTCAGGATCACGCCGACCGTGGCCAGCGTCAGCGCCGGCGCGGCCGCCAGCCGGAAGATCCGCCACGGCGTCCCGAAGCCGGAATCGAACAGCACCAGCGCGAGCGCGATGCTGCCGATCACGAACGCCGCCTCGGCGTTGTCGAAGTTGATGTTGCCGAGCCCGTCCTCGCCGGCCATGAAGCCGACCACCAGGAACACGAGCAGGATCGGCGCACCGGCGCGCAGCGAGAACAGCGTCGAGACGATGCTGACGATCGCGAGCAGCGCGACCACGATCAGCACACCGTTGTAGGTCTCGATCATGCGGGCATCCTATCCAAGGCCGCCCTGGCCGCCGCGGGGCACGTCGGTTCGACACCTGAACGACGCGACCGGCGCGCTTGGCGCCGCCGGCCCGGCTCGCTACAGTCCAGCCATGCGTCCCTGGTTGCATCTGCTGCTGGCCGTCTGCGTCGCCTGTTCCGGCTTCGCGCGGCCTGTGCATGCCTGCGGGACGGAGGATCCGCCCCCCGCCGAGGCCACCGGCGAGACCGCCGCGATGCACGAGCACTGCGGCGGGGGTGACGACATCGCTCCGGTCGGGCACCCATCGGAACCGTCGTCCGACCCGGCGGCACGGACCACCGATGGCACCCCGGCCGCCGGCGCCTGCGCGCCGGACTGCTGTGGCGCTGGGGCCTGCGGCTGCCCCTGCGCGACGCTGACCGCGGTTCCGCCGGTCGCCACGGTCGCCAACCCCGCACCCGCGCCGATCGGTCCGCCGGTTGCGTCCTTCGCCGGGCATCCGTCCTCGGCAAGCTCACCGCCGCTGCGTCCTCCGATCGCCTGACGGATTCCGACCGGGCGCCGACCGCCCCGGTCGGCCACGTTCCGTCCAGGAGATCCGACAATGACGAACCGACTTCGCGTCGCCGCCGTGGCGACGCTGTTCGCGCTGCCTTTCGGCTGCGCGCTCGCCCGCCCCATCGCCTACGCCGACGCGACCACGGTGATGGGCGAGTGGTCGCGCGATGGCCGCGAGCTCAGCGTGGTCCACGCACCCCGACACTGGTGGTCGGCGGGCGTGGTGCACATCGTGCTGGACGACCCGCGCGGGCGTGACCAGCACCAGCTCGACCTGGCCCGCGCCAACTACCTCGTGCGCCGCTGGAACCTGCCCGGCGCCCAGGGCAACGCCTACGTCTGGGGGGGCGTCGGCCGTGGGCGCGGCCGTGGCATCGACGGCGGAGAGGTGGCGTGGAACGCCGGCGTCCAGCTCGACTACGAGACGCTGTGGTTCTACTCGATGGTCAAGAGCGACTGGCACCGAAGCTCGTCGTTCCGGCACCGGATGGACGTCGCGCAGCTCGGCTTCGCGCTCTACGAGCACAACTGGGACGAGCTCGCGACCTGGGTCGTGCTGCAGGGTCGGAACATGCGCGGGGACTTCACGCGCGAGACCGAGACCGCGCTGCTGCTGCGCTTCTTCCGCAGGACGCAATGGATCGAGGCCGGGATCACCGACACCGGCGGCTTCACGATGATGTTCATGGTCAACTTCTGAGGAGAACCGACATGTTCCGCCACACCTTCCGTATCCTGCTGGCCGCGCTGTTCGTGGCCACGGCCGCACCCGCGCTCTCCGCCGAGACGGTCCGCACGATCCGCATGGACGTCTCGGGCCTGGTCTGCGGCTTCTGCGCGCAGGGCATCGACAAGCAGCTGCGCTCCTTCGACGCGACCCGCGACGTGTGGGTCAACCTGGCGCGCGGCGTGGTCGCGGTCGAGCTCGACCCCGGCGAGGACATCGCCGACGAGGCGCTGAACAAGGCACTGGTCGATGCCGGCTATACCGTCACCGAGATCCGTCGCGTCGAGCAGCCACTCGCCGAGGTGCGACGCGAGGTCGAGCGTGCCCCGCGCTGACGACGGGCAGGCGGTGCTCCGCCGGAGCGCCGCCGCTTCCCTCGCGGCGCTCGTGACCGCGGGCGGCACGCTGGTCTGCTGCGTGCTGCCGGCGGTGATGGTCGCGCTCGGGGCCGGCGCGGCGCTGGCCGGCCTGGTCAGCGCCGTCCCGCAGCTGATCTGGCTGTCGGCCAACAAGGCGCTGGTGTTCGGCGCCGCGACCCTGGCGCTGGCGGTCTCCGGAGTGCTGCTGCATCGGGCGCGGCATGCGCCGTGCCCGGCCGATCCGGCGCTCGCACGCGCCTGCGCCCGCCTGCGCGCGCTGTCGCACTGGACCTGGGGCGGCGCGGTGGTCATGACCTCGCTCGGCGCCCTGGTCGCGTTCGGCCTGCCGTGGTGGATGGCGCGCGGCTGAGCCGGACGGATCCGGGCCGTCCGATCCATCTTCGACTGCCGCGGCCATCGATCGCGCGGCGCCGACCGCGCCGCCGTCGTGACGCGTGCACTCCCCCGGATGCCCGCGCCTCGGCGATACTGCGGGCTCTCCCATGTCCCCGGAGCCCGCGATGATCCGATCCTGGTGCCGCCCGCTGCTGATCCTGGCGGCGATCGCCTGCACCGCTTTTGGCGAGGCGGCGGTCGGCACTGCGCGTATCGACCCGGCCCGTTTCGTCGCCGATTCGGAGGCCACCGCGGCAGGCTCGTTCCGGGTCGACGGGATTCGCGCGGCCGGCGGCGAGCCCATCGCGTTCGAACTCGAGCCGTTCGAGGTCTGGACCCCCGACGTTCGCCTGGTCGTGGTCGAAGCGGATGGACGGGAGCGGCCGCTCGAGCGACCGCGCGACCGGCATTTCCGGGGCACGATCGCAGGCCAGCCCGCGGCACGCGTGTTCGTCGGCATCGATCCCGACGGCGAGGTCTTCGGGCTCGTCGACCGGCTGCTCGGGCTCGAGCGGATCGTCGCGCGCCGTGATGGCTCGGGCCGGGTCACCGAACTCTCGCTCGAGCGCATCGACCGCGCCGCCCTCGCCGCTGCGCGCCCGTTCGACTGCCAGCAGTCGCGGCTCGACCCGGTGCCCGACGAGGCGCTCGCCGGCGGCGCGAACGACACGACCGACGGTCGCGACTCGTCGCCCCTCTCGGAGCCGCTCCCCGCTGGCATCAACTGGCGCGCGCGGGTCGCGATCGACACCGATCACGAGTTCTTCCAGCGCTTCGCCAGCGCCCAGGCCGCCACGACCTACGTCGGCAACCTGATCGGCTACGCCTCGGGCATCTACGTCGCCCAGCTCGACACCCAGCTCCAGGTCAGCTACCTGCGCCTGTGGAACACCGCGGCCGACCCCTGGGTCCAGACCTCGTCGATCTGCGCGCTGTACGAGTTCGGCAAGCACTGGAACGACAACATGGCCGGCGAGAGCCGGACGATCGCGCACATGCTGAGCGGCAAGTCCTCCGGCGGCGGCGTCGCGTGGCTGGGGGTCCTATGCAGCGGTGCATTCAACACCAACGCCACCAGCGCCAACTGCGCCGCGCCGATCACCGGCACGTCGAACTTCGGCGGCGCCTACGGCTTCACCGGCGAGATCTCCGGCAGCTTCAACGCCTCCAATCCGACCGCGGTCTGGGACATCGTCGCGACCGCCCACGAGATCGGTCACAACTTCAACTCGCCGCACACGCACTGCTACGGAGGCCTGAACGGCAACAGCGCGCCGGTCGACCAGTGTTTCGGCACCGAGTCCGGAACCGGCTGCTTCAGCGGCACGCCCACCCTCCCGGGTCCGCAGGGCCAGGGCAGCGGCACGATCATGAGCTACTGCCACCTGCGGCCCGGTGGCTTCTCGAACATCTCGCTGACGCTCGGGCAGGGTCACGGGTTCGGGGTCGCGCCCGGGCGCGTCCCGACGCGGATGCGCGAGCACGTTCAGGCGCAGGCCGGCAGCAATCCGGCCTGCCTCGCGACCGGAACGCCGGCGCCACCCGCGGCGCCGTCGACGACCGCAGGCACGGCGATCGGCAATGCCACGTTCACCGCCAACTGGACGCGGCCCGCGGGCTCGACCGGCTTCCTGCTCGACGTCTCGACCCAGTCGAACTTCGCGAGCTTCGTGCCGGGCTTCCAGGGGCTCGCGGTCGGCGCGGTCCAGAGCCATGCGGTGACCGGCCTCGCGCAGGGCACGACCTATTTCTATCGCGTTCGCGCGACCAATGCCGGTGGCACCAGCGCGAACTCGAACGTGACCCAGGTGACGACGACCGGCGGCCAGCCCGACCTGATCTTCGCCAACGGCTTCGATCCCTGAGATCGCGGCCGCCGGCGCCAGACGGGCCGGGCGCTGCCGTTCGTCGCGCGGTCAGGCGGCGCGGATCCGGCGCCGATATCCTCGCGGCCTCCCGTTGCCTGGATCGGAGCCCTCGATGCGTCGCCTGCTGCTGCCCGTGCTGCTCGCCCTCCCCGCCCTGCCGGCCGTCGCCTGCGAACTGAAGCTCGAGGACGCATGGATCCGCCCGGCGCCGCCGACCGCCAAGGTGGTCGCCGGCTTCGGCCGCATCGTCAATCCGGGCACGGTCGATGCCGAGCTGGCCTCGCTCGCGAGCCCGGCCTTCGGCCGCGTCGAACTGCACGAGATGAAGACCGTCGACGGCGTGATGCAGATGCGCCGGATCGACAGGGTCAAGCTCGGCCCGGGCGAGTCGATCGAGCTCGCGCCCGGCGGCAACCACTTCATGCTCTTCGACCCGGTCGCGCCGCTCGCCGAAGGGGACACCGTGGAACTCACGATGACGCTGGCCTGCGACACCGAGATCACGGCCTCGCTGCCGGTCGCGAAGGGCCCGATGGCCGGCCCCGCCGGCACGCATGGCGGTGACGCGCCGCACCGCCACCACCTCTGACCGATCCGTTGACCCCGCGCGGCCCTCGACGCTGGGCCGCGATCGGCCGCGCGTCGCCGGCCGCGCGGCCCGGCGGCCGCCGATCCGACGACGCGGCGGGGCGACGAATGGCACATGGCCATCCGACGGCCGGCCGCTAGCGTGGCGCGCTTTCGATCGTGCCGAGCACCCATCGACGTGCCTCGTCGTTCCTCCATCGGCCGCAGGCAGCCGCCGCGTCTCGCCTTGGCAGCGGCTCTCGCGATCCTCGGACCGTTTGCCGCGGCGGCGACCAAGCCCGACGCGGCGAATGAGGACCCCGGCGAGGACGAGGCGGTCCCGGTCCTGACCATCGACGGCCGGCTCGACGAGCCGGCCTGGTCGCAGGCGCGCGTGTTCCGCGACTTCGTCGTCACCGAACCCTTCACCCTCGCCGCGCCGACCCTGCCGACCGAGGCGCGGCTGCTGTCGACGCCCGACGGCATCGCGATCGGCTTCGACCTCACGCACCCGCCCGACGTGCCACGCGTGGTCGAGCGCACCGCGCGCGACGCCGACCAGGTCGGCGACCGCGTCAACGTCTACATCGACTTCGACGCCGACGCGCAGGTCGCCTACAACTTCACGGTCGGCCTGTCGGGCTCGGTGCAGGACGCCACCTGGACCAACGAGGTCGCCTACTCGGCCGACTGGGACGGCGACTGGCGGCACGCGGTCCACGTCGAGGACGACCGCTGGTCGGTCGAGATCCTGATCCCGTGGACGGTCGCGTCGATGCGCGGCTCGGCTGCCGACACGCGCACGATCGCGGTGCTCTTCGACCGCTACCTCGCCGCCAACCGCGAGCGCAGCGCGTCGGCGCCGGTGAGCTTCCGGCGCCCGCGCTACGTCTCGGAGTTCACGCGGATCGAGATTCCGCAGTACTCGGGCGCGGTGTTCGAGATCTATCCGTACGCGACCGCGACCCGCGACCTGGCCGGCCGTCGCGGCGATGGCAAGGCGGGCGTCGACCTGTTCTGGAAACCCTCGGGGGACTTCCAGCTCACCGCCGCGCTGAATCCGGACTTCGGCCAGGTCGAGGCCGACGAGCTGGTCGTCAACTTCGAGGCGATCGAGGCCTTCCAGTCCGACAAGCGGCCCTTCTTCACCGAGAACCAGGGCATCTTCGACCTGCGTACGCCCGACTCGGGGCTCCTGATCTACACCCGCCGCATCGGCGGGCCGCGCGACGACGACCCGGCCCGCGCGGCCGACATCGACGCCGCGCTCAAGC
Organism: Lysobacteraceae bacterium; assembly: GCA_002995625.1. Classification (GTDB taxonomy): domain Bacteria; phylum Pseudomonadota; class Gammaproteobacteria; order Xanthomonadales; family Ahniellaceae; genus UDEA-SF1. Next base: position 78,960 of record PVBP01000001.1, read on the forward strand.
TCAACGGCGCGTGGCGCGGGATCGCGTGGGGCACGCTGGCCGCGATCGAGTCGGACCACGCCGACGACATCGGCTCCGCGTTCTTCGCGCAGCGCCTGGTGCGGCCGGGCGACACGTGGACCCTCGGCTACCTCGGCACCGTCGTCGATCGCCCGTTCCTCGACCGTCGCGCGACCGTGCACGCGCTCGACGCGACCTGGCGTCCCGATCCGACCGTGCTGGTCTCGGGACAGGTCATCGACTCGCGGGTCGATCGCGCGGGCGCCGCGCGCACCGGCACCGGCGCGTGGATCCGCCTGTTCCTGACGCCGTCGCCCACGTGGCAGCACGAACTCGAGCTGACCCGCTTCACCCGCGGACTCGACTTCAACGACATGGGCTTCCTGCGGCGGGCGGACCTCGAGGAACTCGAGTGGACCACGACCTACCTCCGCACCGACCACGCCGACGACGATCCGGTCCGGTCCAGCAGCTGGCGCGTCGAGCCGCAGATCCGGCGCAACACCGCCGGAGACCTGCTGCCGCCGATGGTCTTCATCGACCGCGGCCGCAGCTTCCGCAACGGCGCCAGTCTCTCGTGGTCGGCGCGGGTCCAGGGCGCCGGGATCGACGACCTCGTGACCCGCGGCCACGGCAACGTGCGGCTGCCGCCGCGCCACCAGCTCTACGCCGAGTTCGACTCGCCACGCATCGGCGCCTTCGAGTACGAGGTCTCGGGCCGGGCCTTCCAGGAGGGCCTCGACGAGTGGGGACTGGCGGCCGGCGTCGAGGCGCGATGGATCGCGTCGGAACGGCTGAGCGTCAATGCCGAGCTGGTCGCGCTCGACAGTCCCGACTGGCTGATCTGGCGACGCGGCCCGGTGCTCGGGCAGTTCGCGCGCAGCCAGGTCAGCAAGGCGCTCGGGATCGACTGGTTCCCGGCGGCCGACCACGAGTTCCGCGCGAAGCTGGAGTGGGTCGGACTGCGCGCGCGCAATCCGCGCGCCTGGCGCGCCGCGGCGAATGCGAACCTCGTGCCGAGCGACGATCCGGTCGATCCGTTCGCGCTGAACACGATCGGCATCCAGTTGCGCTACCGCTGGACCTTCGCGCCGCAATCCGACCTCTTCGTCGTCTATGGCCGCGGCGGAGAGCGCTTCGATCTCGGACGCCCGGACGGCCTCGGCGACCTGTTCCTCGACGCGCTCGAGCTGCGCGACGTCGACCAGTTCCTGGTCAAGGTGCGCTGGCGGATCTGACGACGGCGCCGCGGCCGCTCCGCGGACGCGTCCGAGCGACGTATGCTTGCGCGGTCGATCCCGAGCCATCGGAGCCCCCATGCGCCTCGCCGTCGCGACGGTCCTCGCGCTCTCCGCCAGCCTCGCGCATGCGGCGCCGGCCTGGCACCTCGACCGCACGCGCGGCACCGACGCGCTGCAGGCGGGTCACCCGGCGGCCGTCGCGGCGGCCGCGGTGACTCTCGATTGGCAGGTCATCCGCGCCGACGCCGAGCGGCTCGACCTGACCCTGCCCGATGGCTCCATCGTGGCGGCCGACCGCATCGCCGGCGAGCGTCGCGGGCCCGACGACTGGACGTGGATCGGCACGGTCGACGGCGACCGCGACCAGCAGGTCGTGCTGAGCCGCGTCGGCGATCACGCGGCCGGCTACCTGAGCCTTGCGTCCGGCATCCATGAGCTGACGCCGACGGCCGGCGGCCCGGTGCTGATGACCCTCGACACCGATCGCTTTCCGTCCTGCGGCGGCGCGCTGGTGCCGCCCGGCGGCGCGGCCGATGCCGACGCGACCAGGGCCCCGCCGTCGCTCGACAAGACCGCAAGCCACCTGATGGACGTGCTGGTCGTGTTCTCGCCGGGCTCGCTGGCGCAGCTCGGCGGCCAGCCGCAGGCGATCGCGTTCGCGCAGAACGCGGTGGACTCGTCGAACCAGGCGTTCGCGAACAGCCTGATGAAGGCGCGCCTGCGCCTCGCCGGCGTCCGCTTCACGTCGCGCGCCGACTCGGGCAACTCGTCGACCGACCTCTCGTGGCTGCGCAACGACCCCGAGGTCGCGGCCTGGCGCAACGAGGTCGGCGCCGACATGGTCGGGATGATCGCCGAGTTCGGCAATGCCTGCGGCCAGGGTTACCTGATGGGCAGCCCGCCGGGCCCGGGCTTCGCGCCGAACGCGTTCCAGGTCACCGCCCGCACCTGCGCGATCGGCAATCTCAGCTACGCCCACGAGCACGGCCACAACATGGGCTTCCAGCACAACCCCGAGAACGGCTCCGGACCGGCGTTCCCGTACGCCTTCGGTCACTGGGTCAACGGCAACTTCCGGACCGTGATGAGCTACTCGAACCCGTGCACCAGCGGCTGTCCGCGCCGTCCGTACTTCTCGAACCCGAACGTCAGCTTCAACGGCGCGCCGACCGGCGTCGCCGATCAGCGCGACAACGCGCGTGCCGGCAACGACACCGCGCCGATCGTCGCCGCGTTTCGCGTGCAGCCCCTGATCTTCGCCGACGGCTTCGAGTAGGCGCGGCCTAGCGGGCGGCCGATCGCCGCCGTTCGCGCGCGAGCCGCGCGAGGCGCCGCCGGATGCCCTCGGCGTCGGCGCCATGGGCCTCGGGATCGGCATAGACGCGATCGAGCGCGACCAAGAGGCGCGCGAGGCTCGCGATGTCCTGGCGATGGTGCGCCAGCGCCTTGGCGAGACCACCCGCGTCGCGCGCCTGCAGCCAGCGGCGCCACGCCTCGGGGACCAGCGCGCTCGGCAGGTCGTCGTCGCGTTGGATCCGCAGCAGCCGCGCCTCGGAGGTCGCGAGCCGGCAGTCGTCCCAGCGCGTCGCGAAGGCCGCGCGCAGCGGATGCAGCAGGTCCCAGTGCGGGCGACCGGTGTAGAGGTCCTGCCGCCGGCACATCCGCTGCCGGGCCGCGAGCAGCGGCACGTCGAAGGCGCGCCCGTTGAAGCTGACCCAGGTCGGCGCATCGGGCAGCTCGGCCGCGACGCGGTCGAACATCGCGGCCTCGGCCGCCAGCCGGGTCAGGAGGTACTGGACGATCGTCAGCGCGCCATCCACGACCCGACCGACGCCGAGCAGGAACACGAGCGTGCCGGTGCCGCCGGACAGGCCCGAGGTCTCGGTGTCGACGAAGACCAGCTCGCCCGGCGCCTCGGCGTCGTCGCGCACCCAGTCCGGCCGCCGTTCCGGCATCCGTTCGCAGAAGCTCTCCCGGGTCTCGATGCGGCGCACGCCGTCGGCGACGTCCTCGCCGGGCAGGCTCGCGAGCGCCACCTGCGCGCGCCGCGCGCGGACGGCGAGCGCCTGGCGCAGCGCCGAGACGTCGAGGTCGTCGCTCGGGGCAGCCATCGAGCCTGCCGCGGCCAACCGGTCGGCTTGCGCTGCGGCCTCCGGTCCGGCGTCGGCTTGCGGCGTCGGCGCCGGCGGCGCCATCACGCGCGCGATCCGCGCGCGCAGCGCCGCGAGGTCCGCCGGCCGCGCCGTCATGCGCGGACCGGTGGCGTGACCGCGCCCGGATCCTCGGCCAGCATCGCCAGCACGCGCAGCGCCGAGCCCTTCGCGTCGCGACCGCGGTGCTCGTCGTGCTCGAGCACGGGGCCGATGCAGGCCGGACAGCCGTGCGCGCAGGCGCAGTCCCGGACCAGCCGCGTCGCATCGGCGACCAGCGCGTCGCGCGCCCGGTGGAGCGGGGCCGCCAGCCCCGAGCCGCCCGGATGGTTGTCGTAGAGGAAGACGGTCGGCTCGAAGCGCGCGAGATCGGCCGGGTCGAGTTCGCGGTCGGCCGCATCGCGGATCGCGCCGCGACCGCCCGGCTCGGCCACCGCGTGCCAGTCGCCCTGCCCCGAGCCCACCGCGCGGCCGAGGTCGAGCGGCTCGGCCATCGCGCGCACGACGGCCACCGTGTGCAGCGCGTGGGCCGCGCCGAGGAAGCCGTCGAGCGCCGCCCAGCGCGAGTCGAAGGCCGCGTCCAGCGCGCCGTCCGGCAACCGCCACCACAGCGCGGTCGTGTGCATTTCGCCGTCGGGCAGCGAGACCTTGCCGTAGCCGATGTTCTCGTGCGTGTAGTAGCGGATCTTCTTGTAGCCGGTGACCCTGCGGACGTGGTGGATCTCGCCGTGCGCGCACTCGCCGCGGCCGGCGGGAGCGACCTCGAAGGCCTCGAGCACCTTGACCTTCTGGTAGTCGATCGCGTCGGTGTAGTAGTCGGCCTCGGTGCGGGTCACGAAGGCCTTGCGTCCGACCCAGTCGAGCCGCTCGACCTGCCACGGCCGGCTCTGGACCATGTAGATCGCGCCCTCGTACAGGGTCAGCGCGGCCGAGGCGTGGTCGACCTCGGCGATCACGGTCTTGCCGCCGTCGGTGAGGTCGACGACGACGAAGTTGCCGTCGGCGACGCCGCGCAGGCTCACCGCGTTGGCCGGGTAGCTGTCCGCGATCCAGTGCCACTCCGCGCCATCGCGGTGCACGACGCCGTCCTCGGCCAGCACCGCGAGCAACGGGGTCGGATCGTGCGGCCCAAAGCGGTCGCCGGCCCGGAACGGCAGCTCGAACGCGGCGCAGCGCACGTGGTCGACCAGGATCAGCAGCTGGTCGGCATCGATCCGCGCGCACTCCGGCGGCGAGCCGACGAAGAACTCGGGGTGGCGCACGACGTACTGGTCGAGCGCCTCGGAACTCGCGACCAGCACGCCGAGGCTCGCCTGCTGGCGCCGGCCGGCGCGGCCGAGCCGCTGCCAGGTCGCGGCGATGCTGCCCGGGTAGCCGTTCAGCACCGCGACGTCGAGCATGCCGATGTCGACGCCGAGCTCGAGCGCCGAGGTGCTGACGACGCAGTCGATCGCGCCGTCGCGCAGCCGGCGCTCGGTCGCGCGCCGCGCCTCGGGCAGGTAGCCGCCGCGATAGGCGTTGACGCGCGCGGGCTTCCGCGGATCGTGGTCGAAGGCGTCCTTGAGGTACTTCGTCAGCACCTCGACCTCGAGCCGCGAGCGCGCGAACACGATGGCCTTGAGGCCGGCCTGGACCGCCGCGCGCGCGATCCGGGTCGACTGCGAGCGCGCCGAGGCGCGGATGCCGAGCTCGGGATTGACGACCGGCGGGTTCCACAGCAGCAGGTGCTTCTCGCCGGCCGGCGCGCCGCTCTCGGTCACGGCCGCGACCGGACCGCCGACGATCGCCTCGGCGTGCTCGCGCGGGTTGCCGATCGTCGCCGAGCACAGGATGAAGCGCGGCGACGCGCCATAGAACGCGGTGATCCGCCGCAGCCGCCGGACCACGTTGGCTACGTGCGAGCCGAACACGCCGCGATAGTGGTGGACCTCGTCGATCACGACGAACGCGAGCTGCTCGAAGAACTGCGCCCACTTGGTGTGGTGCGGCAGGATCGCCTGGTGCAGCATGTCCGGGTTGCTGACGACGAGGTCGCCGCGCGTGCGCACGGCGCGGCGCGCATCGGCCGGCGTGTCGCCGTCGAAGGTGTAGGCGCGGACGCCGAGCCCGCCCGCCGCGTTCAGCGCCGAGAGCTCGGCCACCTGGTCCTGGGCCAGCGCCTTGGTCGGGAACAGGTACAGCGCCTTGGCGCCACCGCGCAGCGCGGCGTCCAGCACCGGCAGGTTGTAGCAGAGGGTCTTGCCCGAGGCGGTCGGCGTCACGACGACCACGTCCCTGCCGGCGGCGACGTGGTCGAAGGCCTCGCGCTGGTGGCTCCACAGCCGCTCGATCCCGCGTTCGCGCAGGGCCGCGGCGAGGCGCGGCTCGAGCGTCTCCGGAAAGTCGGCGAAGCGTGCCTCGCGCGCGGGGACCGAGATCCGCGCCGTGACCCGCCCCGCGAAGCGCTCGGCCAGCGCGGCGCCGAGTTCGTTCGCGCCGCGCAGCGACGGCGCCGGCCTCCAGTCCTCGCGCTCGCCGCCTTCCTGACCCGGCGCTGGCAATCGCGCGGGATTCGACATACGATGTTTCCCTGACGTTCTATTCCGGATTCCGATGCCGAGCGCGGATGGGAATCCGGCCCGGTACCGATGGAGGTTAGAGAACGGATGAAGAACCGACAAGGGCCCCGTTCCCGCAGGCCGGAGCCGGCCGATGCCGGCATCGAGCACCTCCAGCTCGATCTCTGGACGTTTTCGCCGCCGCCGGCGGAGCCCGACCCGGAACCGGCACCCAGCGTCGCCAGCGTGACGGTCACGGCGACGCCGGAAGCCGCGACGGCGCCCGCGACGGGATCGGACGAATCGAGCAATCCGCCACAAGTGGCTGAAAAGCCGAGGATTCGGGGCCAGGTCCAGCGCGGTTCCGGACGCTGGCCGGCGCGCCACGGCGTGTTGCCGGCAGCGGCACCGACGGCGACGGTCGCGCCGTTCTGTTCTCCCCCGGTCGGCCGCAACGAGGACACGCCGCCGCTGACCCGACGCCAGCACGAGCTGCTCGACTACCTTCGTCGTCGGCGCCAGCAGGGCCTGCTCCCACCCTCGCTGACCGAGATCTGCCGGGACCTCGGCCTCGCCTCCCGCGGCTCGCTGCACAAGCAGGTGGTCGCGCTGGTCAAGGCCGGGCTGGTCGAGCCGATGCTGGGCAAGCAGCGCGGCGTGCGGCTGGTCGGCGAGGCCGCGAACGACGACGGCCGAGTGCCGCTGCTCGGCGCGATCGCGGCCGGGCGGCCGATCGAGGCCGTGCTGCGCCAGGAGTCGGTCGAGGTGCCGCCGTGGATGACCCGGGGCCTGCGCTGCTACGCGCTGCGGGTCAAGGGCGACTCGATGCGCGACGCCGGCATCCTCGACGGCGACCTGGTGCTGGTCGAACCGCGCACCGAGGCCCGCAATGGCGAGACCGTGGTCGCCCTGATCGACCACGAGGAAGCGACCCTGAAGCGGATCGAGCAGCGCCCCGGCGAGGTGCTGCTGTTCCCGGAGAACTCGGCGCACACGGTGCAGCGCTACACGCCCGACCGCGTGCAGGTGCAGGGCGTCGCGATCGGCGTGCTGCGGCGGTACTGAGCCGCCGCCGGCTTCGGCACCCGCGGGCCGATCGCTAGCGCACGCTCGCCGCCAGCGCCGCGACGATCCGGGGGATCGACTCGGTCGCGCGGGCGAGGTGCGCGAAGATCTCCTCGAGGCTGATCGGCGGCACGTCACGGCGACCCGTGCCGCGCTCGTCGCAGCCGGCGGCCCAGTTCGCGACCGGGGCGAGGCAGGCGTAGTCGAGATCGAGCTCGCGCGCGAGCGCGGCTTCCGGCATCCCGGTCATGCCGACCACGTCGCAGCCATCGCGGGCCATCCGCACGACCTCGGCGATGGTCTCGAAGCGCGGCCCCTGGGTCGCGCCGTAGGTCGCAGGCTCGACCAGCGCGACGCCGACCGCCGCAGCGGCCGCGGCGACCGCAGCGCGGAAGGCCGGGGCGTAGGGCTCGCCGAACTCGGCGTGGCGCATCGTGCCGGGGCCGTCCTCGGCCCAGAACGTCGCGTCGCGCCCATGGGTGTAGTCGATGATCTGGTCCGGCAGCACCAGCGCGCCGGGCGCCATCCGCGGCGTGATGCCGCCGACGGTGTTGATCGCGAGCACGCGGCGGACGCCGAGTTCGGCGAGCGCGGCGACGTTGGCCCGGTAGTTGACCCGGTGCGGCGCGACCGCATGGCCACGGCCGTGGCGGGCGAGGAACGCGACCTCGGCGCCGCCGAGGCGCCCGATCACGATCGGCGCCGACGGCGCGCCCCAGCGGGTCTCGACCCGATGCTCGCGCGGCGACTCGAGGCCCGGCAGGTCGTAGAGGCTGGTCCCGCCGATGACCGCCAGGGTCGGCGCCGCGCTCACAGCGCCCAGATCCCGGGCAGGTTGCGGCCCTGCTCGTGGTAGTCCATGCCGAAGCCGAAGACGTAGCGGTCCGGCACCTCGACGCCGACGTAGTCGGACACGAGGCCCGGCACGCAGCGGTCGTGGACCTTCCGGCACAGCACCGCGATGCGCACGCTCGCCGCGCCCTGCCCCGCGCAGTAGTCGCGCACCGCGCGCAGCGTGTAACCCTCGTCGAGGATGTCGTCGACCAGCAGCACGTCGCGGCCGGCCAGGGCCATCCGCGGCGCCTTGATCCAGTCGAGCGTGCTGCCGCTGGTGCCGCCGCGATAGCGGGTCGCGTGGCAGTAGTCGAACTCGCAGTCGAAGGGCAGCGCGATCGCGAGGTGCCCGCCGACGATCAGCCCGCCGTTCATCACGGTCAGGAACACCGGCCGGCGGCCGGCGAGGTCACGCGCGATCTCGGCGCCCATGCGCTCGATCGCCGCCAGCAGCGCCGCGCGGTCGTGGATCAGTTCGGCGGTCGCGAGCGCCGCCTCGAGCGGATGGTCATGGCTCATGCCGGGGTCTCCGAGGCGGCGTCGAGGGCGGTGACGCGGGCGATGAATGCGTCGCGCTGCGGATTGTCGGCGAGCGCCTGCCAGGTCGGCGCGACCAGACCCCGCAGTGCCGCGAGCCGCTCGGGCGCGATGGGCGCGCGCCCGCGGACCGCGGCAAGGGCCTCGGGCACGAGATCCGGGTGGCAGACCAGCACCACGTCGCAGCCGGCGTCGAGATGCGCATCGACGCGCGCAGCCACGCCGCCAGCCGATTCGGCGGCCGCCATGCCGATGTCGTCGCTGAACACGACGCCGCGGAAACCCATCTCTCCGCGCAGGATCTCGCCGATCCAGCGCGGGGAATAGCCCGCCGGCTCGGGGGCGACCGCCGGATAGCGCACGTGGGCCAGCATCACCGCCTCGGCGCCGACCTCGAACGCGTGGGCGAAGGGCGCGAGGTCCTCGGCGCGCAAGACCTCGAGCGGCCGCGGATCGACCGCGTCGTCGTAGTGCGTGTCCTCGGGCACCGAGCCGTGGCCGGGGAAGTGCTTGACCGTCGCCGCCATCCCGGCGAGCCGCATGCCGCGCAGGTAGGCCGCGCCGAGATCGGCGACCACGGCCGGGTCGGCGTCGAACGCGCGCTCGCCGATCGCGCGATTGCCGCGCGCGAGGTCGAGCACCGGCGCGAAGGACAGGTCGATGTCGAGCGCGCGCATCTCGGTCGCCATCAGCCACGCGTGCATCTCCGCGAGTTCGACCGCCACGCGGCGGTCCGAGCGGTAGCGCTCGCCGATGCGCATCAGCGCCGGCAGCCGGGTGAAGCCCTCGCGGAAACGCTGCACCGGGCCGCCCTCCTGGTCGACCGCGATCAGCAGCGGCGCGGCGCGCGCCGCGCGGATCTCGGCGACCAGTCCGGCGACCTGCTCGCGCGACACGAAGTTGCGTCGGAACAGGATCACGCCGCAGACGGTCGGCTCGCGCAGCCAGGCGGCCTCGTGCACGGCGAGGGTCGTGCCTTCGATCCCGATCAGCAGCATCGTCAGTCCCGGTAGCGCAGCCGCTCGCGGTCCGGCCACGCCGAGAACGGCGTGCGCGCGAGCGCGACGTTGTAGTAGCGGGGATCGTCGGTGACCTCCTCGCCGAGCCATTCGGGCGGCGTGAACGGGTGATCGCGCGCCGGCAGCTCGACCTCGGCGACGACCAGGCCCGCGTTGTCGCCGTCGAACTCGTCGACTTCGATCACAAGGCCGTCGTGCGGCACCAGGTGGCGCGTCTTGGTCACGCGCTCGCCGGCGAAGCGCGCGAGCAGGTCCTCGGCCTCGTCCGGCGGCAATGGATACTCGAACTCGACCCGCTCGGCCCCGAGCTCGCGCGACTTGATGTTGAGCGTCGCGAGGTCGCCCTCGCGCCGCACGCGGATCGAGCAGCGCTCGCCGCCGAGGTAGCCCTGGCACATCGGGATGTGGGCGGTCGCGAGCCGCCGCCAGCGGCCGTCGCGGACGCGGAACTTGCGTTCGATTTCGACCGGCATCGCGGGATTCTACCAGCGCCGACCGATCGCTCCGGCGGCGCCTCGCGCGCGACCCGGACCACCGGATCAGCGTTCGAACAGCGCGATCGACTCGACGTGGCCGGTTTGCGGGAACATGTCCATCACGCCCGCCGCGGCCAACCGATAGCCGTGCCGGTGCACCAGCAGGCCCGCGTCGCGCGCGAGGCTCGCCGGATGGCAGGACACGTAGACCACGCGCCGCACGCCGCGCGGCAGCCATCCGACCGCGGCCTCGGCACCGGCCCGCGGCGGGTCGAGCAGCACCAGGTCCCAGTCGGCGCGCGCCCACGCGGCATCCCGCTGGTCCTCGAACAGGTTGGCCTGGTGGAACGCGACGTGGTCGAGGCCGTTGCGCGCGGCGTTGGCGCGCGCGCGTGCGACGAGGCCCGCCTCGCCCTCGACGCCGGCGACCTTCGCGACGCGACGCGCCAGCGGCAACGTGAAGTTGCCGAGCCCCGAGAACAGGTCCAGCACGCGGTCGCCGGACTCCGGCGCCAGCAGCTCGATCGCGCGGTCGATCATCGCCTCGTTGATCGCGGCGTTGACCTGGATGAAGTCGAGCGGTTCGAAGACCAGCCGGACGCCGTGCCGCGGGAGCAGGAACGAGAGCTCGACCGAGGCCGGCTCGAGCGGCGTCACCGAATCGATGCCGCCGGGCTGCAGCATCACGATCACGTCCTCGGTCCGGGCGAATCCGACCAGGCGTGCGCGGTCGGCCTCGCCCACTTCGACGAGGTTGCGGAACACGAAGCACGCCGGCCCGTCGCCGACCGCGAACTCGATCTGCGCGATCGCGCGGCGCGCGTCGAGGGTGTCGACCAGCGACGCGAGCGCGCGGATCCGACCGCCGACCGCCGGGTGCGCGACCGGGCAGCCGTCGAGGTCGGCGACGTAGCGTCCATTGCCCTCCCGGAAGCCGACCAGCGTGCGGCCCTTCTTCTCGACGTGGCGCACCGACAGCCGCCCGCGCCGGCGATAGCCCCAGGGCTCGGCCGCCAGCGGCGGCAACACCCGGGCCGGCGCGACGTCACCGATCCGGGCCAGGTTCTCGAGCAGGCTCCTTTCCTTGGCCCGGATCTGCGCCGCCGGATCGAGGTGCTGCAGCGTGCAGCCGGCGCAGGTGCCGAAGTGGGCGCAACGCGGCGCGACGCGGTCGGGCGATGCCACGAGGACCTCGAGCGTCCGCGCCTCGTCGTGGTGGCGCGACCGCCGGGTGCGCTCGGCGCGCACACGCTCGCCGGGCAGCGCGCCATCGACGAACACCGCCTTGCCCTCGTGCCGCGCGACGCCACGGCCGTCGTGCGACAGGTCGACGATCTCGAGGTCGAGTTCGGCGGACGCTGCGGGCATGCGAGGGACTCCGTTCCGGACGACCCCCGACCGTATCATGCGGTCGGCGACCCGGCAGGCCCTCGACGGAGGCTCCCCGGGGCGCGCCACGAATCAATCGCTCTGCCGATCGGCTGCCGTGGCGATGATCGTTCGTACCGCTGGAGCACCGCCATGTCCGACCCGGAACGTCCGCGCCTGTCGGTCCTCGCCATCGAAGACGACCCGATCCTCGGCCGCTTCCTGGTCGATGCGCTCGCCGGCGCGGGCCATTCCGTGCAGCTCGCGACCACGGGCGCCGCGGCGCTCGACGCCGCGCGGCGCGAACGCTTCGACCTGATCCTGGTCGACCTGCAGCTCCCCGACGCCGACGGCGCCACCCTGCTCGCGCGATTGCGCGACGACGCGGGGGCTGCCTCGCGGCAGGCCTCCGCGATCGCGATGTCGGGCGAGCTGCCACCGGCGCGCCGCGCCGCGCTGATCGCCGCGGGGTTCCTCGACGCGTGGCAGAAGCCGGTCTCGCTCGCGACGCTCGAATCGCTCGATCGCCACCGCGTCCGTGAGCCCGGAACGGACGCGCTGCGGGCCGCCGACGCGACCGACGACCGCCTGCTCGACGACGACGCCGCGCTCGAACGACTCGGCAGCGCGGCCACCGTGGCCGCGCTGCGCGGACTGCTGGCCGGCGAACTGCCGCGCCAGTGGCGCTCGATCGGCGAGGCCGTCGACGCCGGCGACGTGCAGGCCGCGCTCGCGATCCTGCATCGCGCCCGTGGCGGCTGCGCGCTGTGCGGCGCGAATGCCGCCGTGGCAGCCCTGGGCGGCCTCGCGCACGCGCTGCGCGAGGGCCTCGACCCGAGCGCGGCACGCGCCCGCGCCGGCGCGGCGGTCGAGCGCACGGTCGCGCGACTCGTCGACGACCGGCCGCCCTGACGCCGCGGACCTCAGTCGCGAACGATCTCCGACTCGACGACGAGGTCCAGCACGTGGACCGGCTCGGCGTCGCCAGCCGGCTGGTAGCGGTTCACGCGCACGACGTTGCGGGTGCCCGGCTCGTGCGTGTAGCCCTCGATCGTGCCGGTGAACACCTGCCACTCGCCCGGCTCGCCGCTGCGGAGGCCCCGCTCGTCGAAGCGGATCTCGCGCACCGAGAGACACTGCGCGCTGGCGTCGGGCTCGGGGCACGGCACGGTCCGCGCGGCGACCTCGAGGAACACGCCGGTCGGAGGTCCGTACAGCGCCTCCGGGGTCTTGCGCCCGACGAGCATCAGCGCGCTGCCATCGGCGGAGACCAGCGCGACGGTCGGATCCGGCCCGCGCACGAGCACCGCCCGCGCAGGCGCCGCGAGCACGGCCGCGAGCGCGCGATCGGCGTCCATCAGCGCTGGCTCGCACGCCATCAGGGTCGCGGTCATGGCGCCGGCAACGAGGCGGCCGTCGGCGTCGAGCTGGTATCCGCCGCGCAGGCCGTTGCAGCCACCCTTGGCCATGAAGCGGTCCGGTTCGAAGCGGAACTCGAACGGGCGCTCGGCCGGCAGCAGCGCGTCGATGCGCTGACCGCCGGCGGTGACGGCCGACTCGAGGCGCCAGTGATGGTCGACGAGGAGTTGCGCGGAAACCGCGTCGCCGGCCGCCTGCGCTTCGGTCAGCCGCGCCAGCGAGCCCCCGGGCGCGTCGGGACCGGGGCGGGATCCGTCGTCGTTCAGGACGAACAGCCGCCCTTCGCCGACCTGGAACCTGCGGCGGTCGCCTGCCCCTTCGAGCACGATCGAGTTGCCGTCGGGGAGCCAGCTGAAGCGACCGGCGGCCGAGGCCGCGTCGGCGTCCGGCTGGAGCCGCAGGCTCTGCATCGCGAAGGTGCCGTCGCTGCCGAGCGTGAGCCGGGTCCGGATCCCGGCGCAGTCGGCACAGGGCAGCACGCCCTCATAGGTGCCGGCCCAGTCGAGCGCGAGGCGGCTGGTGGATTTGTCCGGCACCGCAGGCTGGGCCCCGCCGGGCTCCGACCGGGGCTCGGCCCCGTCCGGCCGGCCGCACGCCGCGAGGACGAGTCCAACGGTGATCGTGACCAGGATCCGGCTGCGCGACATGCGATCGTCCTCGGCTGGATGGGGGAGCGGCTGGCGGCCGGCATCGCGCCGCGTGCCGCGCAACGCCGGCGCGGCTCGAACCAGGGACCCACTATACCGGGCAGGATCGTCCGGACTGCGAACCCGGCGCCGGCCCCGCGCCGTGCTCCCGACCGCAACGCTGCGACCCGGTCCTCACGAGGCGTCGGTATCGGCCGTTCTCGATCGCGCCGAAGCCGCCACCGCCCAGGCCTGCAGGCCCCGCCCACCCAGCTGATGCGTCACCAGCTCGCGAAACAGCCGCTTCAGCTCGCGCAGGCAGTCGCGATCGGGCTGGGTCTCGGCACCCAGGGCCAGCAGCGAGCGGCCGGCGATGGTCGTGCCGCGATCGTCGTCGAGGCCGACCGCGATCGCGCCGGCCTCGGCCGCGATCCGGTAGCGGCGATCCGGCTCGATCGCCCGTCCCCCGGCGTCATGCTCGAAGCTCGGCGCGACGCCGAGGCTGCCGAGCAGGTCGCGCTCGAAGCGACGCAACGCCCACGCCTGCGCGCTCGCATCCGCGGTGCACAGTTCGCCGAGACAGGTCGCGTAACGCGCCGCGAGCTCCGGATGCGGGTCGTGCCGCGGCAGCAACCGGACCAGCAGTTCGTTGAGGTAGAGCGCCGAGAGCAGTCCCGGGCCGGACAGCGGGATCGGCGCGCCGACCGGATCGGCGCCGGTCAGCAGGCCCAGCTCGCCGCGCGACTGCCAGTCGATCTCGAGCGCCTGCAGCGGCACCACGACGCCGCGCCCGAAGCGCGGGCGGGCGCTGCGCAGGCCCTTCGCGACCAGGCCAACCCGGCCATGGTCGCGGGTCAGGACCTCGACCAGCGCGCTGGTCTCGCGGTAGGGCCGCTCGTGCAGCACGAAGGCGGGCTGCCGCTCGATCCGCTGCATCCGGGCCTCACTCGCCGTAGCCGAGCTGGCGCAGCGCGACCTCGTCGTCGGACCACGCCTCGCGCACCCGCACCGTGAGTTCGAGGAAGACCCGCGTGCCGAGCAGCTTCTCGATCGAGATCCGCGCCGCGCTGCCGATCGACTTCAGGCGCGCGCCGCCCGCGCCGATGACGATGCCCTTCTGGCCGTCGCGCTCGACCAGGATCGTCGCGGCGATCCGCGTCAGGTCCGGGCCGGATTCGAAGGCGTCGACGACGACGGTGGCCGCATAGGGCAGTTCGGCATGCAGCTGGCGCATCACCTGCTCGCGGATCATTTCCCCGACCAGGAAGCGTTCGCTGCGGTCGGTGAGGTCGTCGGGGTCGTGGATCGGCCCCGCCTCCGGCAGCAGGCGCGTGAGCTCGCGCACGAGGCCGTCGAGACCCTTCCGACGCCGCGCGCTGACCGGCACCACCGCCGCGAAATCATGACGGCCGGCCAGCTCGGCGAGTTTCGGCAGCAGCGCGCCCTTGTCGGCGACGAGGTCGACCTTGTTGAGCGCCAGGACCACCGGCCGCTCCGAATCGATCGCCGCCACGAGCGCCGCCTCGTCGTCGTCGGTCCAGCGCCCGGCCTCGGCCACCAGCAGCACCGCATCGGCCTCGTCGAGCGCCGCGCGCGCGGTGCGGTTCAGGTGGCGGCTGATCGCGCGGCCCTCGGCCGGATGGAGGCCCGGCGTGTCGATCAGCACGATCTGGTGATCCTCGCCGCTCGCGATCCCGAGAATCCGATGCCGGGTCGTCTGCGGCTTCGGCGCGGTGATGCTGATCTTCTGGCCGACCAGGGCGTTGACCAGGGTCGACTTGCCGACGTTGGGTCGTCCGACGACCGCGACATGGCCGGCGCGGAAACTCATGCCGCAGCCCCTGAATCCTTCGGTTCCGAGAGCGCCGAGAGCACGCGCGCCGCGGCCTCGAGTTCGGCCGCGCGGCGGCTGCTGCCGTGCCCGACCGCCTCGAGCGCGGGCTCGCGCAGACGGCAGCGCGCGGCGAAGGTGCGCCGCGCGTCGTTGGCCGGCGCCTCGACCAGTTCGTAATCGGGCAGCGGCAAGGCCCGCCCCTGCAACCACTCCTGCAGGGCGGTCTTGGGATCCTTCGGAATCCGGCCGTCGCCGAGCGCCGCCAGCCGCGGCTCGAGCAACGGTTGCAGCACGGCGCGCGCCGCCTCGATCCCGGCGTCGAGCCAGATCGCGCCGATCAGCGCCTCGAAACCGTCGGCGAGGATCGAGTCCCGCCGCCAGCCGCCGGACTTGAGCTCGCCGGGGCCGAGCCGCAGGTGCTCGCCGAGTCCGATCTCGCGCGCCATCGCCGCGAGGCTGGCCTCGCGCACGATCTCGGCCCGGAGTCGCGTCAGTTCGCCCTCGGTGCGGTTCGGAAACCGCGCGTACAGCGCCTCGGCGACCAGCAGTCCGACCACCGCATCGCCCAGGAACTCGAGCCGTTCGTTGTGGGCGCGACCCGCGCTCCGGTGCGTCAGCGCGGTCTCGAGCAGGCCGGGATCGGCGAAGCGGTGGCCCAGTCCTCGCACGCTCGCGGCCGACACGTGCGGCCTACTGCGACGTCGGTCCGAGCGCGACGGTGTGGTCGAAGGTCACGACGTAGTCGAGGTTCGCGACCATGTTGCCGCGGCTCTCGTACTTGACCCGCAGGTTGTAGCCCTGACCGGCGCGCTCGAGCTTGACCGCGTCGGGCTGCAGGGTCACGTAGTTGATGTAGAGCTTGGCATCGAGCCGCTTGCGGATGTCGGCCGGCGTCTTGGACCCGATGCCCGGTTCGCTCGCGATCTCCTTCATCGCGGTGCGCACCGCATGATGCTCCGCATAGGGCGGGAACAGCTTCATGATGATGAAGGCGAAGAAGCCGGCGATGATCAGCACGATCACGAAGCCGAGCAGCGTCATCCCGCGCGTGTACCTGGCCGATTGCATCGTGGTTCTCCTAGCCCGATCCGCACCCGACTCGGACCCTCCGGTCCGCTGCGAGACTCTACCCGATCAGCGGATCACCGTGCCCATCCGGTCGAGGTCGAGACCGCCGTTGCGGCGATCCCAGCTGAGCCAGATGAAGAAGGCCTTGCCGACCAGGTTGCGCTCCGGCACCACGCCCCAGATCCGGCTGTCCTGGCTGTTCGAACGGTTGTCGCCCATCACGAAGTACTCGCCCGGCCCCACCGTCCACTGGCCCTCCGGCCCCCCCGCGAACTGGGGTGCGCGGCCGAGCAGGATCTGGTGCTCGCGCTCGCCGAGGCGTTCCGCCAACACCGCATAGCCGCGATAGTCCCGGGTGCGGCTCTCGACCTCGTAGGCGCCGACGGGCGTGAGTTCGACCGGCTCGCCATTGATGAAGATCCGGCGCTCGCGGACCGTGATCTCGTCGCCGGGCAGGCCGACGACGCGCTTGATGTAGTCCTGGTTGCGGAGCGGATCGTCCGGCCCGAGTCCGGGATACCGGAACACGACCACGTCCCCGCGCTGCGGCGCGCCCACCTCGATCACCTGGCGGTTGATCACCGGCAACTTGATGCCGTACGCGAACTTGCTGACCAGGATGAAGTCTCCGTCGAGCAGCGTCGGCATCATCGAGTCGGACGGGATCCGGAACGGCTCGGCGACGAACGAGCGCAGCACCAGCACGAACGCGATCACCGGGAAGAACGACCGGCAGTACTCGACCAGCACCGGCTCCTTCGCGGCCGGGTCGGCGGCCAGCCGGCGCCGACGGAACGCGAAGTGGTCGATCGCCCAGACGATGCCTGTGAACAGCGTCAGCGCGACGAACAGCGCCGAGAAATCGAGATCCATCTGGTCCATGTCGGCCTTCCATCCCCTGTCCTGCGTGCGTCCGGGCGGTCGGAACCCGCCGCGCCCCGATTGGTTCCCCGATCAACGCCACCGCCCGCGCGCCGTCCGCGACGCGCCCGCCGCGCCCGGGCTCACTTGCCGTCGAGCTGGAGCACCGCGAGGAAGGCTTCCTGCGGGATCTCGACGCGCCCGACCTGCTTCATCCGCTTCTTGCCTTCCTTCTGCTTCTCGAGCAGCTTGCGCTTGCGGGTGACGTCGCCGCCGTAGCACTTGGCGAGCACGTTCTTGCGCAGCGCCTTGACCGTCGAGCGCGCGATCACCTGCGAGCCGATCGCGGCCTGGATCGCGACGTCGAACATCTGCCGCGGGATCAGCTCGCGCATCTTCTCGGTCAGCTCGCGGCCGCGCCGATCTGCCTGCGAGCGGTGCACGATCATCGACAGCGAATCGACCCGCTCGCCGTTGACCAGCACGTCGAGGCGGACGAAGGGACCGGCCTGGAAGCGCAGGAAGTGGTAGTCGAGCGACGCATAGCCGCGCGAGACGCTCTTCAGCTTGTCGAAGAAGTCGAGCACGACCTCGGCCAGCGGCATCTCGTAGGCGATCTGGACCTGGCTCGCGAGGTACTGGATCGAGCGCTGGACGCCGCGCTTCTCCTCGCACAGCTTGATGATGTTGCCGATGTAGTCCGGCGGGGTCAGGATGTTGCAGAGGATGATCGGCTCGCGGATCTCCCCGATCTTCGACACGTTCGGCAGCTTGGCCGGATTGTCGAGTTCGAGCACCTCGCCATCGGTCGTGACGACCTCGTAGACCACGGTCGGCGCGGTGGTGATCAGGTCGAGGTCGTACTCGCGCTCGAGCCGCTCCTGCACGATGTCCATGTGCAGCAGGCCGAGGAAGCCGCAGCGGAAGCCGAAGCCCATCGCCTCCGAGCTCTCGGGCTCGAAGCGCAGCGCGGCGTCGTTGAGCCGCAGCTTGTCGAGCGCCTCGCGCAGCGCGCCGTAGTCGTCGGCGACGGTCGGGAACAGGCCCGCGAACACGCGCGGCTGCATCTCCTGGAAGCCCGGCAGCGGATGCTCGGCCGGACGGTCGGCCGCGGTGATCGTGTCGCCGACCGGCGCCCCGTGCACGTCCTTGATCGACGCGCACAGCCAGCCGACCTCGCCCGGTCCGAGCCGGTCCTTGACCAGCCGCTTGGGCGTGAACACGCCGACCTGGTCGACCTCGTGGGTGCGGCCGGTGGACATGACGAGGATCTTGTCGCGCGCCCTGATCTCGCCCTGCATCACGCGGACCAGCGAGACCACGCCGAGGTAGTTGTCGAACCACGAGTCGATGATCAGCGCCTGCAGCCGGTCGGTGTCGCGCGGCTTCGGCGGCGGGATCCGCGCGACGATCGCCTCGAGCACGTCGCGGACGTTGAGCCCGGTCTTGGCGCTGATCGGGATCGCGTCGGTGGCGTCGATGCCGATCACGGCCTCGATCTCGGCCTTGGCTCGCTCGACGTCGGCGGTCGGCAGGTCGATCTTGTTGAGCACCGGGATCACCTCGAGGCCCTGCTCGACCGCGGTGTAGCAGTTCGCGACCGACTGCGCCTCGACGCCCTGCGCGGCGTCCACGACCAGCAGCGCGCCCTCGCACGCCGCGAGCGAGCGGCTGACCTCGTAGCTGAAGTCGACGTGCCCGGGCGTGTCGATGAAGTTGAGCTGGTAGACCCGCCCGTCGAGCGCCCGGTACGGCAGCGACACGCTCTGGGCCTTGATCGTGATGCCGCGCTCGCGCTCGATCGGATTCGAGTCGAGCACCTGTTCCTGCATCTCGCGGGCCTCGAGCCCGCCGCAGAGCTGGATGATGCGGTCCGCGAGCGTCGACTTGCCGTGGTCGACGTGCGCGATGATCGAGAAATTGCGGATGTGGTCCATCTGTCAGCGCCAGCCGGCGGCGGCCGACGCGACGCGGCGGCTCGGGGATATCGAGGCAATCCCGCGATTATCGCAGAACGCCGCGCCGGATTCGTCGACGCCGCGTCTTCGGCGGCGCCGGGACCTCGCCGGCCCCGGCGCCGCCGCGCCTGCCATCAGCGGCCGGCTTCCGGACGGATCGCGACGAACACGTTGGCGTCGCCGCGCCGGACCAGCAGCATGATCGCCTGGCCGGCCCGCGCGGCGCCGGCCGCCCGCTCGAACTCGGCGACCGTGCGCACCGTCTGGTTGCCGACCCGCAGGATCACGTCGCCGGGCTGGATCCCGGCACGACCGGCCGCCTGGCCCGTCACCCGGTCCACCAGCACGCCGGCATCGACGCCGAGCTGCTGCCGCTGCTCGGCGGTCAGGGCCCGCACCGTCAGGCCGAGCGCGGTCCCGGTTCCGCCGGCAGTCCCGCCGCCCGCGGTGGCGGAGGAGCCGGCAGCCGGCGCCGTCGGACCGCCCAGCTCCGCGACGGTGACCGGCACGTTCAGCGTGCGGCCGTCCCGGAACACGCCGAGCGTCGCGCGGGTGCCCGGCGCGGTCGCGCCGACCATCGGCGGCAGCTCCGAGGAGTCCCCGATCTCGCGCCCGTTGAACGACGTGATGACGTCGCCGACCCGCACGCCGGCCTTCTCGGCGGCACTGCCGGGCTGGATCTCCGCCACCAGCGCGCCGGCGGGACGCGGCAGCCCGAGGGCTTCGGCGCGGTCGCGGTCGATGTTCTGGATCTGTACGCCGATCACGCCGCGGCTGACGCGGCCCTTGGTGCGGAGCTGGTCGCTGACGCTCTTGGCGGTGTTGATCGGGATCGAGAACGAGAGACCGATCGATCCGCCCGAGGTCGAGAAGATCTGCGAGTTGATCCCGACCACCTCGCCGGCGAGGTTGAACAGCGGACCGCCCGAGTTGCCGCGGTTGATCGCGACGTCGGTCTGGATGAACGGCACGTAGCGCTGGTCGTTGCCGAGCGTGCGACCGACCGAACTCACGATGCCCGCGGTCACCGTCTCCTCGAGCCCGAACGGCGAGCCGATCGCCAGGACCCACTGACCGGGCTTGAGCCGGTCGGAGTCGCCGAGCGCGACGGTCGGCAGTCCCGTGGCCTCGACCTTGAGCAGCGCGATGTCGGTGTCGCGATCGGAACCGACGACCCGCGCCACCAGCTCGCGGCGGTCACGCAGGCGCACGGTCACCTCGTCGGCGCCGTCGATCACGTGGTGGTTGGTGAGGACGTAGCCATCCGCGGAGATCACGAATCCCGAGCCCCCGGAGATCCGCTCGGGCCGCGGGCCGCGCGGCATGCCCGGCATGCCGGGCATCGGGCCGAAGAAGCGCCGGAACAGCTCGGGGATCTCCTCGGGACTCATCTGCGAGGGATCGTTCGCATCGGCGCGGGTCTTGCGCGCCGTGATGTTGACCACGGCCGGCGCGTTGCGCTCGACGATCGTCGTGAAGTCGGGCAGCTGGGCCGGCGCGGCCGGCGCGACCAGGCTCATGACGACCGCGAACAGCAGGGTCGTCAGCAGGGACTTGTTCGTCATCGTGGCATCCTCTTGGCGAGTCGTTTGATTGGTCCGTCGGAACCCTTGTCCCGCGCGGGAGTTCCCGAATGGGCGCCCGGGCGCCCTTCGTCAAGACGCTGCCCGTGAACGGCAGCCGAAGAACCGGTCGCAAGGCGCCACGCCGGGCTCGCCCGCGTGCGGGCCGCAGCACGCGCGCCGTCCAGGTCGGTCCGCGCGCCGCCGCGCACCGGGCCGCCGCGCACGGACGCA
>PVBP01000002.1 GCA_002995625.1 Lysobacteraceae bacterium
CAGATCCACGACCAGGAGTTCGACTGCGTCCACGAGGGCGCGGTCGTGCACCCGATGGCGGTGATCGGCGGCGTGCTGCTCGCGGTCGCCGAGCGCGAGGGGCTGCGCGGCCGGCCGGTGGCGGGCAGGGCCTTCGTCGACGCGCTGATCGTCGCGGTCGACGTCGCCGCGACGGTGGGTCTCTGCGCGCGCGAGCCGATGCGCTTCTTCCGGCCGGCGATGGCCGGCGCGCTCGGCGCGCTCGCGGGCGCGGCGCGCCTCGTCGGCCTCGACGACGACGCGCTCCGCCGCGCCTACGGCCTCTTGCTGGCGCAGCTCTCGGGAACGATGCAGGCGCACGTCGAGGGCACGCCCGGGCTGCCGCTCCAGATCGGCTTCAACGCGCGCGCCGCGGTGACCGCGCTCGATCTCGCACAGGCCGGCATCGCGGCGCCGCGCGACGCGCTCGACGGGCCATTCGGCTACTTCGCGCTCTACGAGGGCCGCTTCGATCTCGCGCCGTTCGACGCGCTCGGCCGCGTCGCGCGGATCACCGAGGTCAGCCACAAGCCGTTCCCGACCGGCCGCGCCGCGCACGGCGCGCTCGACGCGCTGGCGCGGCTCGACGCCCAAGGGCCGATCGACGGCGACGCGCTCCAGGCGGTCGTGCTTTACGCGCCGCCGCTGGTGCGGCGCCTGGTCGACCGGCCGGCGCATCGCGACATGCGCCCGGCGTGGGCGCGCCTGTGCCTGCCGTGGCTGGTCGCGACGTGGCTCACGCGGCGGACGGTCGGCGTCACCGACGTCGAGCCGGCCGCGCTCGCCGACGAGACCCGCCACCGGCTCGCGGCGCTGGTCCGGGTCGAGCCGAACGGCGTCGAGGACCCGAACGCGCTCGTCCCGCAGCGTCTCGAGCTGCGCCAGCACGATGGCCGCGTCCGCGCGATCGACTTGGATGCCGTGCTCGGCAGCCCGGCTCGGCCGCTGTCGCGTGCGGCGCAACTGGCCAAGCTCGATCAGTGCCTCGACGTCGCGCCGGCGCGCTTCGATCCGGCCCACCGCGCGGCGCTGATCGACGCCGTCGACGCGCTCGATCAGCTGCCCGACATCCGTTCCCTGATCGATCGCACGATCGGCCAATCCACCCCGGAGACCGCGCGATGAGCGCACCGACCTATCTCGAGAGTTTCGACATCCGCGCGCTGCTCGAGCAGTACCCGCTCGACGAGGGCTTCGTCGCCCGGCACCGCGCGATGTCGCGCGACCAGCTCCACGCGCGCCAGGACGCGGCGTTCCGGCGCTGCGTCGCGCGTGCCTGGCAGATCCCGTTCTATCGCCGCCTCTGGGGCGGGAAGGGCATCGAGCCCGGGGACATCCGCGGCCTCGCCGACATCACGAAGCTGCCGGTCTTCGGCAAGCACGAGATCATGGAATCGGTCGCGCTCGCGCCGCCGCTCGGCGACTTCCACGGCTGGCGCGACGGCACGCCGGCCGGCGACGTGCCGCTCGTGTTCCACACCACGTCGGGGACGACCGGCCGTCCGCAGCCGCTGGTGTTCTCGCCGCGCTCGCGCGAGGTGCAGTCGATCCTGCTCGCGCGGCTCTACCGCTGGCAGGGCCTCGCCGCCGGCGACGTCGTCCACTCGGTCTACGGCCACGGCATGATCAACGGCGGGCACTACGTGCGCGAGGCCGTGACCCACTACACGCAGGCGCTGTTCTGCTCGGCCGGCACCGGCGTCGAGACCCGCTCGGCGCAGCAGGTGCAGCTGATGCGCGACCTCGGCGCGACCGCGATCGTCGGTTTCGCCGACTACATCAAGAAGCTCGCCACGGTCGCACGCGAGCAGGGCATCGAGCCCGGGCGCGACATCCGCATCCGGATGATCTCGGGCCACCTCGGGCGCGAGTCGCGCGAGGCGCTGGCCGAGGCCTGGGGCGGACCGGCGCTGTTCGACTGGTACGGCGTCGGCGACACCGGCGCGATCGCAGGCGAGGGCCCCGACCACGACGGCCTCTACCTGATGGAGGACGCGCACCACGTCGAGGTGCTCGACGTCGACGCCGGCGCGCCGGTCGCCGACGGCGCCGCGGGCGACCTCGTCGTCACCTGCCTCTACAAGGACGACATCTACCCGATCATCCGCTTCAACACGCACGACGTGACCCGGGTGCTTACCGGGAACTCGGCCCTCGGGCTGAACCTGCGTCGGATCGAGGGCTTCCTCGGGCGCAGCGACAACATGGTCAAGATCCGCGGCATCAACGTGTTCCCGCAGGCGCTGGCGCCGATCCTCGAGCAGCACCCGGCCTTCGCCGGCGAGTTCGTCTGCGTCGCGACCCGCGACGCCGCCGGTCGCGACGAGCTGACGGTGCGGATCGAGGTGCGCGAGCGCGGCGATGCGGCGGCGCTCGCCGCCACATTCGCGGGCCTGCTGCGCGCCCGCCTCGGCGTCGACGTCGCGGTCGCGCTCGAGGACCCGGGCGCGCTCGCGCCGCTGACCGGGATCGAGACGCGCCAGAAGCCGATCCGGCTGATCGACCGGCGGTTCGGATGAGCGCGCGCGAGCTGCTGGCCCTCGACGCGACCGCGCAGCGCGAGGCGCTCGCGGCTGGCCGCGTGACCGCGGTCGCGCTGGCCGAGGCGTACCTCGAGGCGATCGAGGCCGCGCGTGCGATCAACGCGTACCTCGCGGTCGATCCGGAATGGACGCTCGCGGCGGCGCGCGCCGCCGATGCGCGCCTGATCGCCGGCACCGCGGGGCCGCTCGAGGGCCTGCCGATCGCGGTCAAGGACAACCTCGACGCCGAAGGCTGGCGCACGACCGCGGGCATGGCGACGCGGCGCGATCGCCTGCACGCCGCGCACGATGCGCACGCGGTCGCGCGCCTGCGTGAGGCCGGCGCGGTGATCCTCGGCAAGCTGAACCTGCACGAGGGCGCGCTCGGGGCCGACAACGACAACCCGCACTTCGGCGCGTGCCACAACCCGCATCGGCACGGGTACACGCCGGGCGGTTCGAGCGGCGGCTCGGGTGCGGCGGTCGCGGCGAACCTGTGCGCGGCCGCGCTCGGCACCGACAGCATGGGTTCGGTGCGGATCCCGGCGAGCTACTGCGGCGTGTTCGGGCTCAAGCCGAGCTTCGGGCTCGTCAGCCCGCGCGGCGGCGTCGTCGTCTCGCGCCGGCTCGACCACGTCGGGCCGCTCGCGCGCTCGGCGCGCGACCTCGGACTGCTCGTCGAGGCGATCGCCGGCTTCGATCCCGAGTGCGCCGAGTCGCGGCGCGTCCCACTCGATCCGCCGCGGCGGGGGCCGCTCGCGATCGGCGTGCCGGATCTCTCGGCGATCGACGTCGATGCGGACGTGCGTGCGGCGTTCGAGGCCGGGCTCGAGCGACTATGCGCGCTCGGGCACCGCATCCATCCGCTGCCGGGCCCCGCGATCGAGCCCGGGCGGCTGCGACGCGCGGGACTCCTCGTCTGCGAGGCCGAGATGCTGGTCGAGCACGCGGCCGACTGGGCGGCGCGCCGCGGCGACTTCTCGCCGGCGCTCGCGGCGATGCTCGCGTGGGCCGAGTCGAAGTCGGCGCGCGACTTCGCGGCCGCCGACCGGCTGCTCGACGCGGGCGCGGTGACGATGCAGCGCTGGCTCGCGGCCTGCGACGTGCTCGCGTGGCCGACCACGCCGCAGCGCGCGTTCGCGTTCGGCACAGCGGTGCCGGCAAGCCAGGCGGACCTCACCTGTCTCGCCAACATGGCCGGGGTGCCGGCATTGTCGCTGCCGCTGCCGGTCGCCGCGGGCGAGCTGCCGATCGGCCTGCAGCTGATCGGCCCGGTCGGTTCGGAGCGCACGCTGATCGCGCTGGCCGAGGCCTTCGCCGCGGGGAGTGCGGACTGATGGGCCCGCTGGCCGGCGTCACCGTGCTCGACCTGTCGCGGATCCTCGCGGGGCCGTGGGCGACGCAGGTGCTGGCCGACCTCGGCGCGACCGTGATCAAGGTCGAGAAGCCGGGCGAAGGCGACGACACGCGGCGCTGGGGGCCGCCGTGGCTCCAAGGTGCCGACGGCACGCCGACCGCGGAGTCGGCCTACTACCTCTCCGCGAATCGCAACAAGCGGTCGGTCGCGATCGACATTGCGCAGGCCGAGGGCGCGGCGCTGGTGCGCCGGCTCGCGCTCGCGAGCGACGTGCTGGTCGAGAACTTCAAGGTCGGCGGACTCGCGAAGTACGGCCTCGACTGGGCGACGCTGTCGCAGGCGCATCCGCGGCTCGTCTACTGCTCGATCACCGGCTACGGCCAGACCGGGCCGAACGCGCACCGCGCCGGCTACGACGCCGCGATCCAGGCCGAGGCGGGGCTCATGAGCATCACCGGCGAGCCGGACGGGTCGCCCGGCGCCGGACCGCAGAAGGTCGGGGTCGCGGTCGCGGACCTGATGACCGGGATGTACGCGGCGGTCGGGATCCTCGCCGCGCTGCGTCATGCCGAGCGCACCGGCGAGGGCCAGCACCTCGACCTCGCGCTCTACGACACCCAGGTCGGCTGGCTCGCGAACCAGGCGATGAACTGGCTGGTCGGCGGCGAGGTGCCGGTGCGGCGCGGGACCGGGCACCCGAACATCGTTCCGTACCAGGTGATGCCGGCCGCGGGCGGTTACTTCATGCTCGCGGTCGGCAACGACGCGCAGTTCCGACGCTGCTGCGAGGTGATCGGCCTGCCGGCGCTCGCCGACGATCCGCGCTTCGCGACCAACGCGGCGCGCGTCGCGCATCGCGAGGCGCTGGTGCCGATCCTCGCCGAGCGCTTCCGCGCGGCGCCCGCCGCCGAGTGGCTCGCGCGGCTCGAGGCCGCGACCGTGCCGTGCGGTCCCGTCAACACGATCGACCAGGTGTTCGCGTCGGAACAGGCGGCCGCGCGCGGCCTGCGCGTCGACCTGCCGCACCCGCTCGCCGGCACCGTGCCCCAGGTCGCGAGCCCGCTGCGGCTGTCGAGGACGCCGGTCGAGTACCGCAACGCGCCGCCGCTGCTCGGCGCCGACACCGGTACGGTGCTTGGCGAGCGGTTGGGGCTCGACGAGGCCGCGATCGCCGATCTCGCCGCGAGGGGCGTGATCGGCGTCGTGGAAGGGGCTTGACCGCGAGCGATGAGCGCGACCCGCACCCGCGCCCGAGCCGTCACCGCCGCCGTGATCGGCACGGTGTTCGAGTGGTTCGACTTCTTCCTCTACGGCAGCCTGGTCGCGGTCTTCGGCCGCCAGTTCTTCCCGCCGGGCCACGAGACCGCGGGCCTGCTGGCCGCGCTCGCGGCCTATGGCGCGGGCTTCGTCGTGCGTCCGCTCGGCGCGCTCTACTTCGGCCGGATGGGCGACCGCATCGGGCGCAAGCGCGCCTTCCTCGTCACGATCTCGCTGATGGGCGGGGCGACGGTCGCGATCGGCCTCTTGCCGACCTGGGAGCAGGTCGGGCTCGCGGCGCCGATCCTGCTGGTGCTGATGCGGCTGACGCAGGGCTTTGCGGTCGGTGGCGAGTTCGGGGGCGCCGCGACCTACGTCGCCGAGCACGCCCGCCAGGACCGCCGCGCGCTCTACACCAGCCTGATCATGGCGACCGGCACCGCGGGCCTCCTGCTCGCGCTCGCGGTGATCGGCGGCGTGCGGCTCGCGGTCGGCGCCGAATCGTTCGAGGCGTGGGGCTGGCGGATCCCGTTCCTGCTGTCGGTGCTGCTGCTGGCCTTCGCGGTGTGGATCCGGCTCTCGCTCGGCGAATCGCCACTGTTCGAGCGCGCGAGGTCGGAAGGCCGCCTCGCGCGCTCGCCGCTGCGCGAGGCCTTCGCGACGCCAGCGCACGTGAAGTCGATGGTCGTGGCGCTCGTGACCTTGACGATGGCGCAGGGTGCGGTCTGGAATGCGGGGCAGTTCTATCCCCTCGTGTTCCTGCAGGCCACCTACGGGCTCGACGTCGGCCGCGTGTCGCTGCTGATGGGCGCGGTGCTGCTGCCGTCGATGCTGCTGTTCCCGATGGCCGGCTGGCTCGCCGACCGGCTCGGCCGGCGCCCGGTCGTGATCGCGGGGCTCGTGCTCTCGGCGCTGGTGATCCTGCCGATCTATCGCGAGCTCGGCGCCGCGGTCGCGCCCGAGTTCGACCTCGTGCGCGCGGCGGCGTGGCTGCTCGTGCTCAATGTGCCGGTCGCGATGGTCTGCGCGCCGGCCAGCGCCTATCTGGTCGAACTCTTCCCAACCCGCGTCCGCTACAGCGCGATGGGCCTGCCGTACCACGTCGGCAACGGCGTCTTCGGCGGCTTCATGGCCTTCGCCGCGACCGCGCTCTCGACCCGGTTCGGCGATCCCTTCGCCGGTCTGTGGTACCCGGTCGTGCTGGCGGCCGGCTGCGCGATCGCGGCCATCGTCCTGATGCCGGAGACCCGGGATCGCGACCTCGCCGCCTGAGCGTCGTCAGGTGCCGGCGGGCGCGCCGAGCAGCAGCGCGTAGGTCGCGACGAAGTGGCTGACGCAGCCAGCGAGCACGAAGATGTGCCAGACCGCGTGCGCGTAAGGCAGCCGCTTGGCCAGGTAGAACAGGGTGCCGACGGTGTAGCAGGCGCCGCCGACCAGGAGCCACCCGAGCACCCATGGCGACAGCCGGTCGATCATCGGGCCGATGGCCACGAGCGCGAGCCACCCCATCGCGATGTAGACCAGCGTCGAGGCGAGCTTGAAGCGGCCGGTGAAGAACAGCTTGAAGCCGACGCCGACGACCGCGAGTCCCCAGACCACGCCGAACAGCGACCAGCCCCACGCGCCGCCGAGCCCGACCAGCGTGAACGGCGTGTAGGTGCCGGCGATCAGCAGGTAGATCGCGGCGTGGTCGAGCACCTTGAGCCGCGCCTTTGCGGTCGGGTGCGGGATCGCGTGGTAGAGCGTCGAGGCGAGGAACAGCAGCACGACGGTCGCCGTGAAGACGCTGGCGGCGACGATCGACAGGGTGTGGCCGGTGAGCGCGGTCAGCACGATCAGCACGATCCCGGCGGCAAGGCCGGCGGCCAGTCCCAGCCCGTGGGTGCCGGCGTTCGCGAGTTCCTCGCGTTGCGTGTAGGTCGTCATCGGGGTGCCCGGTTGCCGCAGTGCACGGCCGGGGAAGGCTAGCGCAGCGCGCGCCGAGTCCAGGCTCGAGTCCTGCCGGCGCCGCTCGACCGGCGGTGCCGCTCCGCTGGCCCCGGTCGCCGCGCGCTCGGTGGGGGTGGACTCGATGGCCAGCGCGATTGCGGCGCCGCGCCGGCCCGTGTCACATTCGGAACCTCGTTCCATGGGGAGTCCCGACGCGGCATGTGTCCGAGCAAGGTTCGCGAGGGGGGAGAGCGCGGCTGGATCATCCCGATCGGTGGCGCCGAGGAGAAGCAGCACGACCCGGCGATCCTGCGCCGCTTCATCGAGCTTGCCGGCGGCAGTGCGGCCGACGTCGTCGTGATCCCGACCGCGAGCCGGCTCGCCGAGACCGGCGAGCGGTACCGGACCCTGTTCGGGGATCTCGGCGCACGTCGCGTCGACGTGCTCGACTTCGACACCCGCCGCGATGCCGAGGAACGCAATCGACTCGACCGGCTCGCGAAGGCGTCGGGCGTGTTCTTCACCGGCGGCAACCAGCTTCGCCTCTCGACGCTGATCGGCGGCACCCCGGTGGCCAAGCTGATCCGCGCGCGCAACGCGGAAGGGCTGCACGTGGCCGGGACCAGCGCCGGCGCCGCGATCCTGTCCGAGCACATGATCGCGTTCGGCACCGAGGGCTCGTCGCCGCGCGCCAGCAGCGTGCGGCTCGCGCCGGGTCTCGGCCTGACCAACCGCTTCGTGATCGACCAGCACTTCCGCCAGCGCGACCGGCTCGGGCGGCTGCTGGCGGCGCTTGCGTACAACCCGTTCGCGGTCGGCATCGGCCTCGACGAGGACACCGCGGCCTTCATCCGCCCCGATGACACGCTCGAGGTCGTCGGTTCCGGCGGCGTGACGGTGGTCGATGCCAGCCGGCTCCAGTTCTCGTCGATGGACCGCGCCGACGAGGACGAGCCGGTCTGCCTGCTCGGCCTGACCGTGCACATCCTCGTCGCCGGGGCCACCTTCAACCTGCACACGCGGCAGGCCTCGGCCGGTCGGCTGGCGGTCCGCAAGCAGTGACCGGCGGCGCGGCCGCTGGATTCGGGGGGAAACCATGAAGATCGTCGATCGCAACGTCTACGTCGGGCCATCGATCTACGCCCACTTTCCGGTCATCCGGCTGACGCTGGACCTCGGCGCGCTCGAGGCATGGCCCACTGGTCGGCTAGGCCCCGCCTTCGTCGACGGGCTCATCGCCGCGATTCCGACGCTCGCCGAGCACGGCTGCTCGTACCGGGAGCCCGGCGGGCTGATCCGCCGGATGCGCGAGGACCAGGGGACCTGGCTCGGGCACGTGTTCGAGCACGTCGCGATCGAGCTCCAGAACATCGCCGGCGAGGACGTCAGCTTCGGCCGCACCCGCGGCGCCGGCGAGCCGGGCGTCTACAACGTCGTCTACGAGTACGCGCAGCGCGAGGAGGGCATCGAGGCCGGCGAGCTTGCGCTGAAGCTCTTGTGCTCGCTGCTGCCGGACGATCTTCGTCCTGCCGACACGGTGCCGGATGGCTGGTCATGGCCGGAGGCCCGCGACGAGTTCATCCGCTTCGCGCAGCGCCGAGCGCTCGGGCCTTCGACTGCCGCCCTCGTGAAGGCGGCCGAGGCTCGCGGGATCCCGTGGCTGCGCCTGAACGACCAGTCGCTGATCCAGCTGGGTCACGGCAAGTACCAGCAGCGCATCCAGGCGACGATCACCAGCCGCACGCCGCACATCGCGGTCGAACTCGCCTGCGACAAGGAGGAGACCAACCGGATCCTGACCTCGCTCGGCCTGCCGGCGCCGCGCCAGGAACTGGTGCGCAGCGAGGATGCCGCGGTGCGCGCGGCGCGCCGGATCGGCGGCCCGGTCGTGACCAAGCCCTACAACGGCAACCACGGCCGCGGCATCACGATCGGCATCGAGGCCGAGGAGGACGTGCGCGCCGGCTTCCGCGCTGCGCGCGAGCACTCGCACCTCGTGATCGTCGAGAACTACGTCGCCGGCGACGACCACCGATTGCTGGTGGTCAACGGCGAGCTGGTCGCGGCGACGAAGCGCACGCCGGGCCACGTGGTCGGCGACGGCGTCCACACGGTCGCCGAGCTGGTCGAGATCGTCAACGCCGACCCGCGCCGCGGCGTCGGCCACGAGAAGGTGCTGACCCGCCTCGTGCTCGACGAGCAGGCCGAGCGGATGCTGGCGAAGAAGGGCTACACCCGGGACACGGTGCCGGCCGCGGACGAGGTCGTGTACCTGCGCTCGACCGCGAACCTCTCGACCGGCGGCACCGCGACCGACGTCACCGACATCATCCACCCCGACAACCGCGACATGGCGGTGCGCGCGATCAAGGCGATCGGCCTCGACGTCGGCGGCGTCGATTTCCTCAGCACCAACATCGCCGAGAGCTACAAGGCGATCGGTGGCGGCATCTGCGAGGTCAACGCCGCGCCCGGCTTCCGGATGCACGTGGCGCCGTCGGAAGGCACGCCGCGCGACGTCGCCGGCCCGGTGATCGACATGCTGTTCCCGCCCGGCACGCCGTCGCGGGTGCCGATCGCCGCCGTCACCGGCACCAACGGCAAGACCACGACCGCGCGGATGCTCGCGCACATCGCGAAGATGGCCGGCTACACGCCCGGGCTCACGACCACCGACGGCGTCTACATCGACGGCCAGCGCACGGTCGAGGGCGACATGACCGGCCCGGTCTCGGCGCGGATGGTACTGTCGGACCCGCAGATCGACCTCGCGGTGCTCGAGACCGCCCGCGGCGGCCTGCTGCGCGCCGGCATGGGCGTCGCGAAGGTCAACGTCGGCGCGGTGCTGAACGTGCAGTCCGACCACCTCGGGCAGAAGGGCATCGAGACGCTCGAGCAGCTGGCGCAGATCAAGCGCATCGTGGTCGAGGTCGCCGAGGACTGCGCGGTGCTGAATGCCGACGATCCGAACGTGATCGTGATGGGCGGCCACACCGACGCGAAGACGATCTGCTACGTGACGATGGACCCGAACCACGCGCTGGTCCGCGAGCACATCCGGGCCGGCGGCCGCGCGTGCGCGCTCGAGGCCGGGGTCAACGGCCAGATGATCACGCTCTACGACCGCGGCAGCCACATCCCGCTGCTGTGGACGCACCTGATCCCGGCGACGCTCGAGGGCCGCGCGATGCACAACGTGCAGAACGCGATGTTCGCGGCGGCGATGGCCTACGCGCTCGGGATCAAGCTCGAGCAGATCCGCCAGGGCCTGCGCACCTTCGACACCACGTTCTACCAGGCGCCCGGGCGGATGAACGTGTTCGACGAGCACCCGTTCAAGGTGCTGTTCGACTACGCGCACAACGCGCACGCGGTGTCGATGATGGCCGACTTGGCCGCTCGCCTCGACGTCGAGGGCCGCCGGATCGTCGTGCTGGCCGGCCCCGGCGATCGCCGCGACGAGGACATCCGCGCGATCGCCGAGGCGGTCGCCGGCCGCTTCGACCACTACGTCTGCCGCCGCGACGACGCGCTGCGCGGGCGCGCGCCCGACGAGGTGCCGAAGATGCTCGCCGCGACGCTGCGCGAGCGCGGCGTGCCGGAGTCCGCGATCTCGCTGATCCCGGACGAGCAGGAGGCGATCGACGCCGCGCTGCGGATGGCCGGCAAGGGCGACCTGCTGCTGGTCTTCGCCGACGCGCTGACGCGCAGCTGGAAGCAGATCATCAAGTTCAAGCCCGCCGCGGGCATGGCGCGCGAGGCGCCGAAGGCCCCGGTCACCGAGGCCGCGTGGGCCGGCGGCTTCGACCCCGAGCGCTTCACCGCGATGGGCAACACGGTGACGCGCGACGAGCGCGGCATCGTGGTCTCGCGCGAGGTCGAGGACTGAGGCCGGACCGGCTTCGATGGCCACCCCGTCCTTCGAGGACTCGCGCCGGCTGACCGGGCACAGCCCCTACTTCGACGGCCCCGGGGCCGCGCTCGAGGCCAGGGCAGCGGCCTTGCCCGGCGAGCTGCTCGACACGTGGCGGGCGAACGTCCGGCGCATGTCGGCGCGGCTCGGCTGGCTCGCCGAACCGATCCACGCGCGGGTCCACCAGAGCGGCGCGACGCTCGCCTTCGGCGCGCCGCTCGACCAGTTGCTGACCGCAACCGAGGTCAACGAGTGGGCGTGGGTCGCGGCCGGGCGCGCCAGCGGGGCCTTCGACGATCCGCTCCATGCGCCGGGCCATCCGGCGGCGTGGGACGAGGCGCAGGCCGCGGCCACGCTGACCGCGCAGTCGCTCGCCGAGCGCTCGCCGCGACTCGTCGCGCTCGAATCGGCGTGCCGCGAGCGCGACCTGCCGCTGCTGGTCGACGACGACGCGGTGTCGATCGGCATCGGGAAGGGCTGCGCCACCTGGCCCCGCGATCGATTGCCGACGGTCGCCGACGTGCCGTGGCCGCGGCTCGGCCGGATTCCGGTGGCGCTCGTCACCGGCACCAACGGCAAGACCACGACGGTGCGCCTGCTCGCGGCGCTGCTGCGCTCGGAGGGACGGCGCGTCGCGCACAGCTGCACCGACGGGCTCTGGATCGATGGATCGCAGATCGAGGCGGGCGACTGGTCGGGGCCCGGTGGCGCGCGCGTGCTGCTGCGCCGGCCCGAGGTCGAGGCCGCGGTGCTGGAGACCGCGCGCGGCGGCATCCTGCGCCGGGGCCTTGCGATCGATCGCGCCGACGTCGCGGTGCTGACCAACGTCAGCGCCGACCACGTCGGCGAGTACGGGGTCCACACGCTCGACGACATCGCCGAGACCAAGCTGACGCTGGCGCGTGCGGTGCCGCCGCCGGCCTGGCTGGTGCTGAATGCCGGGGACGCGCGGCTGCGTGAACGGGGGCTTGCGCTCGACCGGCGACGGGCCTGGTTCGCGCTCGACCCGGCCGCAGTGCCGGAAGCGGACGCGCCGCGCTGCGTGCTCGACCGCGGCCATCTGCTTCTGCGGGGCCCGGCGTTCGATGCGGATCTCGGCGACGTGCGCGCGATGCCGATCTCGGCCGACGGTCGCGCGCGCTGGAACGTCGAGAACCTCGCCGCCGCGGCGCTGGCCGCCTGGCTGATGGGCCTTGCGCCCGGGCGGATCGCCGCCGGACTCGCCCGCTTCGGACGCGACCGCGGCGACAACCCGGGTCGGCTGCAGCGCTGGAACCGCGGCGGCGTCGACGTGTTCCTCGACTACGCGCACAACCCGGCCGGCCTCGCGGGCCTGCTCGAGGTCGCGCGGGCCGGTCTGGCGGGCGGACGACTCGGCCTGCTGCTCGGCCACGCCGGCAATCGCGGCGACGACGAACTGCGCGCGCTGGCGGCGACCGCGGCCCGATTCCTACCGGCGCGGATCGTGCTCAAGGACACGCCGGCCTACTTCCGCGGCCGCGCGCCGGGCGAGGTGCCGGCCGTGCTGCGTGCCGAACTGCGGCGCCTCGGCCTGCCCGAGGCCGCGCTGGAGGCAGCGCCCGACGAGCTCGCAGGCGCCACGGCGCTGCTCGACTGGGCGCGTCCGGGCGACGTGGTCGTCCTGCCGGTGCTCGATCGTGCCGTGCGGGAGGCGCTGGCCGGTCGCCTGTCGGACCGCTAGCGCACGCCGCGCCACACGGTCGATGTCCCGCGGGATCGGGGCCGATCCGTCCTCCGGTGCCGAGTCGGGCCTCCGTTCGAGACCGCACGGGGAACCCCCCGCACGAAGCGACCTCGCGGCGCGCGACCGCGGTGCCGTGATCCCTCGCGCGCGGTTTTTCCGATAGCCGAGACAAGCGCATCGAATCGCAGGCCGCACCGTCCAGGTGCCCCAGCCCGCGAGCGAGGCGCCAACCCCGATGAACCCGGAGAGCCCGCCATGAAAGTCCCCTGGATCGCCTTGCCCATCGTCCTGCTTGCCCTGCTGCTGTCGAACCCCGCGATCGCCCAGGTCGGGAGCCGCTTCATCTACCAGGGCGAGCTCCGCGTCGCGGGCGAGCCCGCCAACGGCCCGTACGATTTCCGGGCCTTGCTGTACGGCAGCGCCACCGGCGGAATCACGCTCGCACAGCGGGACATCGAGGATCACCCGGTGGACAGCGGCCTGTTCTCGCTGCCGATCGACTTCACCGACGTGCCGTTCCGGGCCGGCCAGCGCTACTGGATCGAACTGCGCGTTCGCGGCGGCAGCGAGACCGGGCCCTATACCACCCTGACGCCGCGACGCGAGCTGATGCCCGTCCCCTATGCGATCCACGCGCTGTCGGTGGCGCCGGCCTCGGTCGGCACGGCCGAGATCGTGCCGGGCGAGGTCCAGCGCCGCGTCTCCGGAAGCTGCGCCGCCGGCTCCTCGATCCGGGCGATCGCGATCGACGGGACCGTCACCTGCGAGATCGACGACGATTCGCCGGGCTTCTCGGGCTACCAGATCGTCACGACCCAGCGGACCTACTTCGGCGGCACGCCCGGCACCAGCTCGGCCTCGGCCGTGGTCGACTGTCCGAGTGGCAAGCGCGTGATCGGAGGCGGGGTCGACGCTGGCTGCGCCGGCGCGTTCATTCGCCGCAGTTCGCCCCGCGACGACGCTTTCGGGTCCGGCTGGTATGGATCGGTGCTGAAGCGGGGCGATTCGGATTGCGGCGTCAACCCGGCGACGATGACCGTCTACGCGATCTGCGCGAACGTGAACTGAGGCATCGCCATGGCCACGCGCAAGCATCTAATCGCACTCCTGGCAATCGGCATCGCGGTTGCCTCGCAGGCCGCCGCGCTCCGGGCCTCCCCGACCTCGCCGATCGCGGGACCGAGGGCCGGCGGAGGAATCGTGTCGGGCGGCGTCTTTACCGCGAAGGTCTCGATCGGGGTCCCGGAGGCGGAGGGCGTGTCCGCGGGTGGCGCCTACGAACTGACCGGCGGCATCCTGCGGCGCCAGCCCCGCGACGAATCCCTGTTCGCCGACGGGTTCGAGTGATCATCGGCTGCGGCGCGCCGACGACGGCACGCCGCCCGATCCGCCGGGGCGGCGCCTGGCGTCCTGCGGCCGGTAGGATCGGCGCATCGCGGCCGCGGCGGCCGCCATCGCGGTCGATCTGCCGGATGCCCGAGGTCGCAGCCCAGTTGACCGAACTGCTCGTGCGCTGGCGTGGCGGGGACCGCCGCGCCTTCGACCAGCTGATGGCCCGTGTCTACGGCGATCTCGAGCGGATCGCGCGGGCCAGGCTCGGGGGCGAGGCGCTCACGCTGACGGCCTCCGACTTGGTCCACGAGGCCGCGATCGGGCTCGCATCGGCCGAGGGCAACTTCCGCGACCGGGCGCATTTCTTCGCGACCGCGTCGCTGGCGATGCGCTCGATCCTCGTCGATCACGCGCGGGCCCGCAGCGCGTCGAAGCGCGGGGGGGACTGGGTCAGGGTCACGCTCACCGCGGGCCCCGCCAGCGACGACGCGATGGCGATCGAGCTGCTGGCGCTCGAGCAGGCGCTCGAGTCGCTCGCGGCGGTGGACGCGCGCAGCGCGGATGCGATGCAGCTGTCCTGCTACGGCGGCCT
This sequence comes from Lysobacteraceae bacterium, assembly GCA_002995625.1. GTDB lineage: Bacteria > Pseudomonadota > Gammaproteobacteria > Xanthomonadales > Ahniellaceae > UDEA-SF1. The sequence goes on from PVBP01000002.1 coordinate 14,626, forward strand.
CGATCAGGACGAGATCGCCGCCGTGCTGGGCGTCTCGGTCCCGACCGTCAAGCGCGATCTGCGCTTCGCCCGGGCCTGGATCGCCAGGGCCATCGGCGATGGCGACTGACCCGCGCCGACTGCGCGAGCTGTTCGAGGCGGTGGTCGACCTGCCGCCGCGGGCGCGCGGGGCCGCCCTGCGGGAACTCGATGCCGGCCCGCTGGCCGACGAGGTGCTCGCGCTCTGTCGCGCCGGCGAGGCCGCGGACACGCGGCGGCTGCAAGCGGCCCGCGATGCGGTCGCGGCGGACCTGCTCGACACCTCGCTCGAGGTCGGCACGCGGGTCGGCGTGTGGCGCGTCGTCGGGGAGGCGGGACGTGGCGGCATGGGGCGCGTCTATCAGGTCGAGCGCGACGACGGGCACTACACCCAGCGCGCGGCGATGAAGTTCGTCGCCGGGTGCTCGGACGCCGAGCGACTGACGGGATTCCATCGCGAACGCCAGCTGCTCGCGGAGCTCGAGCACCCCGGTGTCGCGCGGCTGCTCGACGGCGGCACCGCGGACGACGGGCGTCCCTACCTGGTGATGGCCTGGGTCGACGGCGTCCACATCGACGAGTGGTGCCGGACCGGGCGCCTCCCGGTGCGCGACATCGCCCGGCTGTTCGTCGACGCCTGCGACACGCTGGCCTACGCGCATCGACGGCTGGTCGTGCATTGCGACATCAAGCCCGGCAACCTGATGGTCGATCGCGACGGGCGGGTCATGCTGCTCGACTTCGGCGTCGCCCGTCTGGTCCGGGCGGCCACGCAGGACCCGGCGGGTCAGGGCGCCGTCGCCGGGCTGGGCTACACGCCGCGCTATGCCAGTCCCGAACAGCAGGCGGGCGGGGCGATCACCACCGCGAGCGACGTCTACAGCCTCGGGGTGCTGCTCGGCGAACTGGTCGCCGCGGCACCCGATCCTGTGCCACGCGCATTGCAGGCGGTGATCGACAAGGCGCGGGATCCCGATTCCGGGCAGCGATACGGGACCGCCGATGCGCTGCGCGAGGAGCTGGCGCGTGTCCTCGACGACCGGCCGGTCCTCGCGCTCGCGGGCGATCGCGTCTATCGCGCCCGCTGCTTTCTGCGACGGCACGCGCTGCCGGTCGCGCTCGGCGCGGCGCTGCTGCTGGCCCTCGGCGGCGGCCTCGTCGCCACGCTCGGGGCCTTGTCGGAGGCCCAGGGCCAGCGGCAGCTGGCGGAACGGACCGCAGCGTTCCTCGGCTCGGTCCTCGGGGGTGTCGATCCGGATCGTGCGCGGGACCTCGACCGGACGCTGATGCGCGAGGTGCTGGAGGGCGCAGCGGCGCGGGCGGCGCTCGAACTGGCCGACGACCCGGTGCTGCTGGCCGGGATCGAGCGCGTGATCGGCACGACCTACGGGCAGCTGAGCGAGTTCGAGCGGGCGACCGGACACCTGCAGCAGGCGGTCGACCGCTTGCCGCGCAGGGCGCACCGGGAGCGGCTCGAGCTGCGGATCCTGATCGCCGATCAGCTCGATGCCGGCGCCCGCCAGCAGGAAGCACTGTCCCTGCTCGAGGCGATCCGAGCCGAGTCGCTGACCCGTTTCGGGCCACGTGATCCGGTGACGCTTCGCGCGGGCTTCGCGCTGGCCGACCAGCTTGCGCGCATGGGGGACTGGCAGCGGGCGCTCGAGATCGGCGGTCCGCTCCGGCCGCTGCTCGAGCAGGTTCTCGGTCCGGAGGATCCGGCGACGCTCGGAAACCTGCAGGGCCAGGCGATCGCGCTCGGCTGGGCCGGGCGCGCCGAGGAGGCCGAGCGCACGCACCGGGAGGTCATCGAGCGCCTTGCCCGGCTTCACGGCGAGGACCACAGCCGGACCCTGTCCGCGATCACCAGCCTTGCGATCCTGCTGCTCGAGTCGCGGCGCTACGGCGAGGCCGAGGCCCTGCTGCGCCCGCGCCACGAGCCGGTCACCGCGCGCTTCGGCGAGCACAGCGTGCAGGCGATCAACCTCGCGACGATGATCGCGTCCGCGATCCGCCTCGGCGGTGATGCCGCCGGGAGCGAGGCGTGGTATCGCCTCGCGCTCGATCGTGGCGTCGCCCGCTTCGGCGAAGGTCACCCGAACACGCTGCACCTCGAGGTCAACATGGCGAACGTCGAGGTCGCGCTCGGAAGGGCGGAAGCCGGGCTGCGGCGCCTCGAGCGGGTCGGCCCGGCGCTGCTCGAATCGCGTGGCACCACCAGTCGCGCGGCACGTCAGTACTGGGCGGCGCAGGGCGCCGCACTCGCTGCCGCCGGCCGCCGCGAGGCGGCGCGACAGGCCTGGGCCGAAGCGCTCGCGGTCGACCGCCAGTTGCACGGCCGGGACGATCATCCGGATGCGATCGAGGCCCTGCGCCAGCTCGCGGCGCTGTCGGCCGACGAGGCCTGAGCCCTCGGCGCCGGTCCCGCTAGGTCTCCGACGTCGGCACCGCCGCCGAACCCGCGAGGATGCCGCCGTCGACGTGGAACTCGGCCCCGGTGACGTACGAGGATTCGTCGCTGGCGAGGAACACGGCGAGGTCGGCGACCTCGCGCGGCGTGCCGAACCGGCGCAGCGGGGTGTCGGCGACCAGCGCGCGGATGTTGGCCTCGCGCTCCGGGCCGCTGCCGAGGATCGGCTCCCACATCGGCGTCAGGATCGCGGCCGGGTGGATGCTGTTGCAGCGGACCGGCAGTCCCTGCTCGGCGCAGTACAGCGCGACCGACTTGGTGTGGTTGCGCAGCGCGGCCTTGCTCGACGCGTAGGCCGCCGCCGCCGGGATGCCGACGATGCCCGAGCGCGAGGACAGGTTGATGATCGAGCCGGTCTCGCCGCGTGGCAGCCGGCGCATCGCGCGCAGCGCGTGCCGGCAGCCGAGGAAGGCGCCGTCGAGGTTGGTGGCGTGGACCCGCCGCCACTCGTCCAGCGTGGCGTGCTCCGGATCGTGGCTGGCGCCGTCCTCGAGCCCGGTGATCCCGGCGTTGTTGACCAGCACGTGCAGCGCCCCGGCCTCGGCGAGGAGGCGATCGATCGCCCGCTGCCAGGCGTGCTCGTCGCGCACGTCGAGGTCGAGGGCCGGGAGGCCCGTCTCGCGCGCGGTCGCCGCGAGCGTGTCGGCGTCGAAGTCGCTGAGCCAGACGCGCGCGCCCTCGGCGGCGAAGGCCTGGGCGATCGCGCGGCCGATGCCGCGGGCGGCGCCCGTGACGAGGGCGGTCTTGCGGGCGAGACGGGGCATGGCGGGGATCTCCGGTCCGGGATCGGCTCGTTCCGGCGAGCGGCGCCGATGCTGCCGCCGCACCGGCCGCGTTGCGCCCGCCAAGAGTCACGGTGTTGGTGGCGGTGTTCAGCCTTTCAGCGGACGGGCGGGACCGGACGAATGCGGATGATCTCGATGGGCAGCGCAAGGCTTGCCCAGGCCTGATCCGCGGTCAGCGCCGGGAGCCCGCGCTCGAGCGCGAGCGCGAGGAAGGCACGGTCCCCGAGCGAGAGTCCGAGCGGCGCGGTGTGCGGAACCAGTGAGGCCGCCAGGGTTGCGTGGCGATCGTCGAACGGCACGATCGTCATCGGTCCGGCCAGCAGACGATCGCGCGCGAGGATCGGGTCGTGACCATCGCGCGCGAAACGGCCGAGCACCTCGGCCAGGTTGACGGTCGAGACCAGGGCCTGGTCGAGCACCTTGGCGACCGTCTCATGGCCCTCCTCCCGGAACAGGAACGCGAGCAATGCCGACGCGTCGAGGACGATCACGGCTGCCCGCGGTTCTCGCGCGCCGCTTCGGACTGCCGCTCCTCGATCAGGGTCTCGACCACGCCGGCGGGTCGCCGGGCGCCGTAGAGCTCGTCGACCCACGCCTGAAGCGATGCTGCGGTGGCGGGGGTCTCGACGCTGGCGCGGATCAGGATCGAACGCGCTTCGGCTTCCATGCTGACGCCGGCACGGGCGGCACGGACGCGGAGGCGATCGCGGACGTCATCGGGCAGGTTGCGGATCGTCAGGGTGGCCATGGTGGTCCCTCGGGCAAGCGATGATGATAGCAATGACAGCATCGACTGCAACGAGATTCCCTCAGACCTCGATCGTCGCGAGATCGCCCTTGGTCTCGAGCCAGGCCTTGCGATCCGCGGCGCGCTTCTTCGCCAGCAGCATGTCCATGAGCCCGTGCGTGCCGTCGTCGGCGTCGACCGTGAGCTGCACCAGGCGCCGGGTGTCCGGGTGGATCGTCGACTCGCGCAGCTGCGCGGGGTTCATCTCGCCGAGGCCCTTGAAGCGCGTGACCGAGACCTGGCCGCGGATCTTCTCGCGCTCGATCTTCTCGAGCATCAGGCGCTTCTCCTCCTCGTCGAGGCAGTAGAACACCTGCTTGCCGACGTCGATCCGGAACAGCGGCGGCATCGCGACGAACACGTGCCCGGCGCGGACCAGCGCCGGGAAGTGCCTGACGAACAGCGCCGAGAGCAGGGTCGCGATGTGGAGCCCGTCGGAATCGGCGTCGGCGAGGATGATGATCTTGCCGTAGCGCAGTCCGTCGAGCCGGTCGTTGCCCGGGTCGCAGCCGATCGCGACCGCGAGGTCGTGGACCTCGTTCGAGGCCAGCACGCCGCTCGATTCGACCTCCCATGTGTTCAGGATCTTGCCGCGCAGAGGCAGGATCGCCTGGAAGTCCTTGTCGCGGGCCTGCTTGGCCGAACCGCCGGCGGAGTCGCCCTCGACGATGAAGAGCTCGGTGCGCGAGAGGTCCTGACTGGTGCAGTCGGCGAGCTTGCCGGGCAGCGCGGGACCGCTCGTGACCTTCTTGCGGACGACGACCTTCTCCTGCCTGAGCCGCACCTGCGCGCGCTCGATCGCGAGCTGCGCGATCCGCTCGCCCATCTCGACGTGGCTGTTGAGCCACAGCGAGAAGGCGTCCTTGGTCGCGTTCTCGACGAAGGCCGCCGCGGTGCGCGAGGACAGCCGCTCCTTGGTCTGGCCGGAGAACTGCGGGTCGGTCATCTTCAGCGACAGCACGAAGCAGAGCCGGTCGCAGATGTCCTCGGGGGCCAGCCTGACCCCGCGCGGCAGCAGGTTGCGGAAGTCGCAGAACTCGCGCACCGCCTCGGTGATGCCGGAGCGCAGGCCGTTGACGTGGGTGCCGTGCTGCGCGGTCGGGATCAGGTTGACGTAGCTCTCCTGGACGAGGTCGCCCTCGGGCAGCCAGGCGAGCGCGACGTCGAGGGCCTCCTGGTCGCGGGTGACTGCGTGGCGGAAGAATCCGGGCGGCAGGTACTCCTGCGCGCCGAGCATCGCCGCGAGGTAGTCGACGAGGCCATCCTCGTAGTGCCACTCGTCGCGCTCGCCGCTGGCCTCGTCGAGCAGCGTGACGCGCAGGCCCGGGCACAGCACGGCCTTCGCGCGCAGCACGTGGCGCAGGCGCGGCAGCGAGATCCGCGGCGAGTCGAAGTACTTCGGATCCGGCCAGAAGCGGACCGTGGTGCCGGTGTGGCGCCTCGGCACCGTGCCGACCACCGCGAGCGGGCCCTCGGGGGCGCCGTCGTGGAAGCGCATCGCGTGGACCTGGCCGTCGCGGCGGACCGTGACCTCGACGGTCTTCGAGAGCGCGTTGACGACGCTGACGCCGACGCCGTGGAGGCCGCCCGAGAACTGGTAGTTGCGGTTCGAGAACTTCCCGCCGGCGTGGAGCCGGGTCAGGATCAGTTCGACGCCGGAGATCTTCTCCTCCGGGTGCACGTCCACCGGCATGCCGCGGCCGTCGTCGGTCACCGCGACCGAGCCGTCGCCGTGGACCACGACCTCGACCGTGCGCGCGTGGCCGGCCAGCGCCTCGTCGACCGCGTTGTCGATCACCTCCTGGGCCAGGTGGTTCGGCCGGGTAGTGTCGGTGTACATGCCCGGGCGGCGCTTGACCGGCTCGAGCCCGGACAGCACCTCGATGTCGGCGGCGTTGTAGCGGCTGCTCACGTCGTGGAAAACCAGCGGAAAACGGCACGCAAGGATCGGGCTTCGCGTTCGAGCGGGCAAGACTTGACGGGCCAGCGATCAGCGCCGCCTTGGCCGTGGCGCCGAATGCCGGCACGATCGCGGCCTCGGCCCCCGGCGGGCGTCAGCGATGGCAGCGATGCGATGAGCGACCTCGGCAAGGGCACCCGCGGCGAGCGCCGTCCGCCCGACACGCTGGTGCTGCTGCTGGCGCTGGCCGCGCTGCTGGCGCTGCTGACCCACGTCGTGACGCCGGGTCGCTTCGCGTCGGTCGAGCCGGGCGAGGGCCGACAGCGGGTGATCGCGGTCGATTCCTACGTCGCGAACGCGGACGGGCCGCAGGGCGTGGCGCTGTTCGCCTCGGGCGGGCAGCCCGGCTTCCTCAACGCGTGGTTCGACGGTCTCGTCTCGGGATCGCGCGACGGCGCGGCGGTCGGCGTGGTCGCCTTCCTGCTGGTGCTGGGCGGCGCCTTCGGCATCGTGCTCCGCACCGGGGTCTTCGACCGCTCGGTGCTGGCGCTGGTGCGCGTCACCGGGGCCCATCCGCTGGCGCTGTTCCCGGTGCTGTTCGTGCTGTTCTCGCTCGGCGGCGCGGTGTTCGGGATGGGCGAGGAGACGATCCCGCTGGTGCTGCTGCTGGCCCCGATCCTGGTCCGGCTCGGCTACGACTCGATCAGCGTGGTGCTGGTGACCTTCGTCGCGACCCAGATCGGCTTCGCGACCTCGTGGATGAACCCCTTCAGCGTCGTGATCGCGCAGGGCATCGCCGGACTCCAGCCGCTCTCGGGCGCGGGGCTCAGGATCGGGATCTGGGCCGCGTTCACCGCCCTCGGGGCGGCGTTCACGGTGTGGTGGGCGCTGCGCGTGCGCAGGCGGCCCGAGTCGTCGCCGGCCTACGCGACCGACGCCTGGTTCCGCGAGCGCGCCCGCGCGATCGGCGGCGACGAGGGTCGGCTCGAGCGCGGCGACCTCGCGATGATCGGCGTGTTCCTCGCCGGCATGGCCTGGGTGGTCTGGGGCGTGACCACGCAGGGCTACTACCTCGGCGAGCTCGCGAGCCAGTTCCTCGCGATCGGGCTCGCGATCGGCGCGATCGCGGTCGCGGTCGGGCGCCTCGGCGTCAACGAGCTCGCCGACGCCTTCCGCGACGGCGCGCAGGTGATGCTGCCGGTGGTGCTCGTGATCGGCCTCGCGAAGGGACTGGTCGTGCTGCTCGGCGGCACCGATCCCGCGACCGATTCGGTGCTGAACACCTGGCTCCACGGCGGCGCGAGACTGCTCGGCGGCATGCCGGCCGAGATTGCGGCGGTCGCGATGCTGGCGTTCCAGTCGGCGATCAATTTCTTCGTGCCCTCGGGTTCCGGCCAGGCGGCGCTGACGATGCCGATCCTCGCGCCGCTCGGCGATCTCCTCGGCGTCACACGCCAGGTCGCGGTGCTCGCGTTCCAGCTCGGCGACGGGCTCACGAACCTGATCATCCCGACCTCGGCGATGCTGATGGGCGTGCTCGGCGCCGCGCGCATCCCGTGGCTCGCGTGGGCGCGCTTCATCGTCTGGCCGCTCGGGGTGCTGCTCGCGCTCGGTGCGGTCGCGCTGCTGGTCGCCGTCGCGATCGGCTGGTCCTGACGATCGGACGACCCCCGAGCCGTAGACTGGCGCGATGGACCATCGAACGACGGACGTTCTGGTGCTGGGCGGCGGGGTGATCGGCCTGGCCTGCGCGCTGGAGCTGCTGCGCGCCGGTCGCGGCGTCACCGTGGTCGAGCGCGCGCGGATCGGCGCGGGCGCCTCGCACGGCAACTGCGGCACGATCACGCCGAGCCACGCGCCGCCGCTCGCGATGCCGGGCCAGATCCGCCAGGCGCTGCGCTGGATGTTCACGCCCGACGCGCCGTTCCGGGTCGCGCCGCGCCTCGATCCGGCCCTGATCGCGTGGATGCTGCGCTTCGCGGCGCGCTGCAACGCGCGAACCTTCCGCGCCGCGGCCCGCGCCAAGGGCGCGCTGCTGCTCGCCGCGCGCGCGGCGCTCGGCGAGCTGGTCGCGCGCGAGCGGCTCGATTGCGAGTGGATGGAGGAGGGCACGCTCGGCGTCTGGCGCACCGGCGAGGCCTTCGACCGGGCGATGTGGCTGCCGCCGCTGCTGCGCGAACTCGGCCTGCCGTGCGAGGTCCTCGACGGGGCCGAGGTGCGGCGGCGCGAGCCCGCCGTCAACGACTCGATCGTCGGCGGCGTGTTCCACGGGCGCGATGCCCGCCTGCGCCCCGAGCGCTACCTCGAGTCGCTCGCGACGCGCGTGCGCGAGGCCGGTGGCGAAATCCGCGAGGGCACGACCGTGCTCGGCTTCGAGCGCGCCGGTGGCCGGGTCGCGAAGGTGCGGACCACCGGTGGCACGTTCGCGGCGCGCGACATCGTCCTTGCGCTCGGCGCGTGGTCCCCGAAGCTCGCGAGTCAACTTGGTCTCGACCTGCCGATCCAGCCCGGCAAGGGCTACTCGATCACCTTCCCGCATCCGGCCCGCGCGCCGCGGCTGCCGCTGGTGCTGAAGGAACGGATGGTCTGCGTGACGGCGTGGGATTCGGGCCTGCGGCTCGGCAGCACGATGGAGTTCGCGGGCTACGACGAGCGCCTGAACCGCGTCCGCCTCGACGCACTGGTGCGGGCAGCGCGCGAGTACCTCGTCGAGCCGCCGGCGGCCCCCGCGGTCGAGGAGTGGTACGGCTGGCGGCCGATGGTCCACGACGACCTGCCGATCATCGGCCGCGCGCCCGCCGCCTCGAACCTGATGCTCGCGACCGGCCACGGCATGCTCGGCGTCACCGAGTCCGCGATCACGGCGCGCCTGGTCGCCGACCTCGTGACCGGCAGGGAACCCGCGATCAACCCGACGCCCTATCGTCCGACGCGCTTCTCCTGGTGAAGCCGGTCGCTCGGCGCGTCGAACGCGCGCGTCGCGAAGCGAAGACCGGAGTGCGCTGGCCGCTCCGCATTCGATCCGGCCGGAATCCTCGTCGCTAGGCGGGTTCGCCGCGCTTGCCGCGCGCGCGCTTCGGCGCCGCCGGCACCGCGTGCTCGATGGCGGGATAGAGCACGGCCCTAAGCCCATCGCGCGACAGCGGCCGCCACTGGCCCTCGGGTTGCGCGAGGCGGTCCGCGATCGCGTAGAGCACGGTCGGATTGAAGCCGAAGCCGAAGTGGCTGGCCCGGACCTCGATGTTCTCGACCCGCTCGCCGTGGCGCTGGACCGAGCACTCCCAGTGCACGACGCCGTCGGTCCGCGAATAGATCGAGGTCGTCGGCACCGGCGGCGGCTCGCGCAGGCGCTCGAGCAGTTGCGGGTCGTCGGCCCGATGTCCCGACAGCAGCCGGAACAACGGGTACGCGTTGGTCGCGGTTGCCGGTCCCGCGAACGGCGATCCCAGCGTGATCACCTGGCGCGCGAGGTCCGGATGCAGCTTGGCGACCTCGCGCGCATAGACGCCGCCGAGGCTCCAGCCGATCAGCGAGACCCGGCGCCCGTATCGATCGGCCAGTTCCTCGAGGCGTTCGCGGCAGCCGGCCAGCACGCCGTGGCGGGGCCCAACGTTGAAGCCCTGCGCCCAGCCGTAGCCCGGGTAGCCGAGCCGCCGCAGGAACTGGCGCAGCATCAGCGTGCTGGTGTCCGATGCGGCGAGCCCCGGGAACACCAGTACCGGCTGTCCGTCGCCGCGCGGCAGGTGCTGCGTGAACATGAAGGACACCAGCCCCGCGGTGAACTCCGCCGGCGCGCGGGCTTCGAGCAGCAGCGTGCGCCAGGGGGGTGGCTGCAGGCGGGCATGATGGGCGTAGGCGCGCTCGCGGAGCAGGCGCTGGCGGCCGCGTCGCGAGGTCATGGCGCGCCGCTTCGACGGCGACGCATGGTCGCGGCTCCGCGGCTGGCGGTCGCATGCGCGGCCGATCGGACGGCCGTCGCTGCCTTGGATCGGGCCTGCCGCGCGTCCTGCGCCGGGCGGTGGGATCGGTTCGGCGCCGCCTTGCCCTCTCTCGCCGCGCGTGCGGCGGCCCAGGCCCTGAGCTCGTCGAAGGACGCGTCGAGGTCCTTCGCCAGGCGGTCGAGGTCCGGCACGGCGCGCGCGCACGCGACCAGTCCGAAGTCGAGGTGTCCGTCGTAGCTGTGCACCGTGATGTTGAGCGCGAGGCCGTGGATCACGATCGACAGCGGGTAGTAGGCGCGCATCCGGGCACCGGCCAGCCACAGCGGCACCGGAGGGCCGGGCACGTTCGAGACCACGAGGTTGGCCGGCAGGGGCAGGCGATCGGCCAGCCGCGAGCGGGCCAGCAGCTTCGACAGCCCGCCCACCAGCCACGGTGCCCCGAGCGACGGGAAGTCGGTCGGGATCAGGCCGCGGAACGCGCCTGTCGCGGCCTTGAGCTCGTTCATCCCGGCCCGGATCGCCGCGATCCGGGTCGCGGGGCTGCGGGCGGTCGTCGCGAGCGTCGCCGGCAGCATCGTCACCTGGTTGCTCATTCGGGCATCCCCTGCCTCGCGCAGCGGCAGCGGCACGGCCGCCACCAGCGAGCGGACCGGCAACGCCCCACGACGGCGGAGGTACAAGCGCAAGGCACCGGAAACCGTGGCCAGCAGCACGTCGTTCAGGGTGGCGCCGGCAGCGCTCGCGACCGTGCGCGCCTGGTCGAGCGGCAGCGTGTGCGTCCGGATCACCCGCTCGGCCGCGATCTGCGCGTTGAACGGCGTCCGCGGCGCCAGCAGGCGTTCGCGCAGCGTCGCGATCTCCGGAAGCTGCGAGCCGGCCTCGACCACCGCGCCGGCGGCCGCACGCGCCAGGGCAGGGACGTGGCGGACGATGGTCGCGTACTGGCCGATCGCGTTGTCGAGCAGGTCTCCAAGCAGCCGGCGGGCGCCGGGCCTCTTCGGATCTCTCGGCGTCCCGCGCGGCACCTGGCGCGGCTCCGGGCCCAGATCCATCAGCGCCTCGGCCAGCCTGACGCCGGCATTGCCGTCGAGCGCCGCGTGGTGGACCTGGGCGTAGATCGCGACGCGCCCGTCGGCGAGACCCTCGATCACGTGGAAGCGCCACAGGGGCCGTCCGCGATCGAGCCGTTCGGCATGGAGCTTCGCGACCAGTGCCTCGAGCTCCGCCATCCGGCCCGGGCGTGACACGCGCAGACCGACGACGTGCCAGTCGAGATCGACCTCGGGCGCCTCGATCCAGACCGGATGTCCGAGATCGAGTGGCATCGGCGCCAGCGCCTGGTGCAGCAGCGGCGAGAGGTGCATCCGTGCCGCGAGATGGGCCCGGACGCGGTCGGCGAAGGAACCCGCGAGGTCGCGCGGCGGGTCGTACAGCGTGAGGCTGCCGACATGCATCGGCGTCTCGGGGGACTCGACGTAGAGGAAGCCGGCGTCGAGTCCGCTCAGGCGACGGGCAGGCACGTCGGGTCGATCCTCGCGATGGAAGCGCGGCGAGCGTAGCGAGCAACGTTCCCGAACGATGCCGCGCTGCAGCACCCGGGGCGCGAGGACCTCGAGGATGACATTCGACGGCGGAATGTTGGTTATCCTCGGTGGCCACGCCCCGGGGGATGCCTCACATGATGGATCGTCGTTTCGCCACTCGCCTTGCTCCACTGAACGTGCTCATCGCCGCTGCGCTGCTCGGCGGATGCGCAACCACCGATCCGGCGCGGGTGACGTCTAGCGATGACCCCGCCACCGCCTATGCGCGTGGCGAGGGCAAGGGCAAGTTCAAGCCGTACATGGGCGACTTCTGGGCGATCCGCGCGAGCTATCCGACCGGTGAGTTCCAGCCGGCGTGGGTCGCCGAGTCGATCGAGGCGTTCCACGCGGTGCCCGAGGGCCTTCCGGCGGGCGCAGAGGACATGGCGCATCGGGCGAAGTCCGGAAAGATCACGCTGAACCTGCCGGCCGACCAGTTCACGTCGCTCGGGCCGAGCCCGATGCAGTTCACCGGCGGCAGCGGTGGATCCGGCAACGTCGGCGGGCGCGTCAACGTCGTGATCTCGCATCCGACCAACCCGAACGTCGCGTGGGCCGCGACCGACGGCGGCGGCGTCTGGAAGACCACCAACTGCTGCACGACCGGCACGATCTGGCGCGTCACGACCGACTTCCCCGAGGCCAACAGCATCGCGATCGGCGAACTGGTGCTCGATCCGAACAACCCCGACGTGCTCTACGCGGGCACCGGTGACCTGCGCTTCGGGTCGTTCTCGTTCGGCGCGGCCGGGGTGCTGAAGTCGACCGACGGCGGCGAGACCTGGACCGCGCTCGGCACCGACGTCTTCAACCCGTACTTCCCGCCGCTGACCGGCAACTTCCCGCAGTACCAGGCGATCGGCCAGATCGAGGTCGATCCGCGCGACTCGAACAACGTGATCGTCGGCGCCAAGACCGGGCTCTACATCAGCCGCGACGGCGGCCAGAACTGGACCGGCCCGTGCCTGACGAACCCGCACACGACCCAGCGCCAGGACATCACCGGGCTCGTGACGCGCGCCTATCCCGATCGCACCGAGCTGTTTGCCGCGGTCGGCGTGCGCGGCTTCGGAACCACCGTCCAGCCGGACCTGAACCAGAACGGCGCGAACGGCATCTACCGCGGCACGCTGCCGGCGACCGGGTGCCCGACCGATTGGCAGCTCGTCACGCGCGGCGACAACGGCTGGCCGGCGGGCACCGGCAACGGCACGCCGAACACCAGCATCGGCCGGATCTCGCTCGAGATCTCGCCGAGCAACCCGGACGTGATGTACGCCAAGGTCGGCATCGCGACCACCGCCGCGAACATCTTCGGCGTCTACCGCACCACCGACGGCGGAGCGACCTGGCAGCTGCGCGCCCAGAACAGCGCGTTCACCGGCTGCAGCAACGCCAGCGTGCAGAGCTGGTACAACGCCGGGCTGCTGATCCATCCGACCAATCCCGACATCGTGTTCGCGAGCGCGGTCGACGCGTTCCGCTCGACCGACGGCGGCCAGACCTGGAGCAACATCATCTGCGGCTACTCGGGCGGCGTCACCGGCGGCTTCCACGTCGACCACCACGCGCGGGCCTTCGTCGGCGGCGACCCGAACCGGCTGCTGCTCGGCTCCGACGGCGGCGTCCACTACACCGAGAACCCGTATCAGAGCCCGGGCCGTCCGACCTTCGTCCAGCTCAACAACACGTTCAACAGCATCGAGTTCTACGGCGGCGACGTGACCGCGAACTTCGCGACCGCGACGAGCCGCGGCGCGATCGGCGGCGCGCAGGACAACGGCACCTCGACCGTGACCTGGTCGACCACGCCGGGGCCGGCGCTTTGGACGATGCGTCGCGGCGGCGACGGCATCCACGCCCGGATCGAGCCGGTGCTCGGCCAGCGCTGGTACGCGTCGAGCCAGAACGGGAGCATCACCGCGAGTACCACCGGGCCGGCCGGCTCGTTCACGACCAACGCCACGCCGCCGTGGCCGGCGCAGGCCACCGAACGCCGCAGCTTCCTGACCCACTTCGAGCTCTACCGCTACGGCGGCGAGACAACCGGCTGCCCGGCCGCCACCGGCTGCGGCCGGATGCTGGCCGGCAGCTTCCGGGTCTGGGAGTCGATCCAGGGCGGGATCCCGGCGTCGAGCTGGTACCCGAACAGCCCGGACCTGACCAAGAACACGCTCGCCGACCGCAGCTTCATCAACCAGGTCACGCATTCGGTCAGCGACCCGTCGATCGCGATCGCCGGCACCAACGACGGCAACGTCTGGTTCGGCTTCGGGCTCGGGCAGGGGAGCGCCAACAGCGCGACCTGGGTCAACGTCACGGATGGCAACACGGTCCTTCCGAACCGTCCGGTGATGGACGTCGCGACCGATCCGCTGAATCCGCTGGTCGGCTATGCCGCGGTCGCCGGCTTCGCGCAGAACACGCCGGCGCAGCCGGGCAACGTGTTCCAGGTGACCTGCACGGCGAACTGCGCCAGCTTCACCTGGCGCAACGTCAGCGGCAACCTGCCGAACAATCCGGTCAACAGCGTGATCGTCAATCCGCACATCCCGCAGCAGGTGTTCGCCGGGACCGACTGGGGCCTGTTCTTCACCAACGACATCAACGCGCCGGAACCGGTCTGGCAGCGCTTCGGCAACGGCCTGCCGAACGTGATGATCTGGGACATGACGATCGACCGCGGCTTCACGACGCTGGTGCTGTGGACGCGCGGCCGAGGCGCGTGGGCGTGGCCGCTTCCGACCAGCCTCGAGGACGGCCTGATCTTCCGTGACAGCTTCGAGTAGTCGAATCGAGGAGGCCTAGCGATGCACGTGAGGACGCCGGCGACGCTGATCGGGCTGTTGGCCAGCCTGCTGGGTTGCGCGATCGCGTCGCCCGCGTTGGCCCAGGCGCGCGCCGAGGCCGAGCCTCGCGTGCCAGCCGCCGAGCTGCTGCCCCGCGGCACGCGGACCAGCGGCCAGGGCTGGCGGGTCGAGTCGCCGGTCCAGCTCGACTCCCACCTCGGCCGCTTCGTGTTCCAGACCGACTGGGGCCGGATCGAGGCCCACGGCAGCGAGATCGCGCTCGAGCGAATCGGCGAGATGCCGGTGATCCCCCAGCTCGACTCGATCAGCCGCGTCGACGTCTTCGCCAATGCGCTGGCGACCTCGGCGCAGCGGACCGGCGAGGCGGTCGTGCGGGTCGTGACCGATCCGGTCGGCACCGTCCAGGGCCTGCCGTCCGGGATCGCCCGCCTGGTGCGTCGCACCGCGGGCCGCGTGCGCGACGTCGCGACCAGCGTCGGCGACGCGGCCACGCGCCAGCGGGAGTCGACCACCGGCAACGGGGCCGCCGGCGAGGGCGAGGACGACGGTTCGAGGCCGGATCCGCTGGTCGATTTCGGGCGCGAGCTGGCCGGGGTCAATCGCGCCCGCCGCGAGCTCGCCCAGGAACTCGGCATCGATCCGTACACGCGCAATCCACTGATCCAGGAACGGCTCGAGAAGCTGGCCTGGGCCGCGGTGGCCGGCGGTTTCTCGATGAAGGCGGCACTCGGCAGCGTCGGCGGATTCGCCGGCGACGCGCTGTCGGTCACCACGCGCCTCGACAGCCTGGTCTGGGAGGCCTCGCCCGAGGAGATCCGGCGGGTGCTCGAGAAGCGCCTCGTCGAACGCGGCATCGAGCCGCGCAGGGCGCGCGAGTTCCTGCGGAACGGGACGTTCACGCCGACCCAGCAGGTCGCGCTGGTCGAGGCCCTCGAATCGCTCGGCACGCCGCGCGGCGAGGCCGACCTGCTCGACCTCGCGACCGGAATCCGCAGCGAGGCCCACGCGCGTTTCCTCGTCAACCAGCTGCGCATGCTCCGGCGGCACCTCGGGCGCGGCGATGCCGTCGCCGAGTTCGTCGTGCTCGACCAGGGCGTCGCGGCGCAGACGCGCAACGGCCAGTACCTGATCGCGCTTCCGGTCGACCGCCTGTCGTGGACCGAGGACCTTCGTGCCGTTGCGGGCGAGGCGGGCGGGCTCCCGCGGAACCGGCGCGTCGTCGTGTCCGGGCAGGTGTCGCCGCTCGCGCGCCGCGAACTGTCGCGGG
This sequence comes from Lysobacteraceae bacterium, assembly GCA_002995625.1. Lineage (GTDB taxonomy): Bacteria > Pseudomonadota > Gammaproteobacteria > Xanthomonadales > Ahniellaceae > UDEA-SF1. Next base: position 30,184 of record PVBP01000002.1, read on the forward strand.
CCGGATTCACGGTGGTGGCCGGCGCCGGCAGGCCGTGAGTCCTGCGCACGCCCGGCGGCGCGGACGCGCCGCGCGTCGTCCGGGCGCGCGCTCGGGGGTGCACGCGTAGACTCGGGCCCGCACGGTCGTCGTGCGGTTTCGTCGGATCGCCCGCGTGGAAGCCCTGAGTCCTCCCGTCCTGATCGCGCTGCTGCTCGCCTGCCTCGTGCTGTCGGCGCTGTTCTCCGGCACCGAGACGGCGCTGATGAGCGTCAACCGCTACCAGCTCCGGACCCAGGCGCGCGCCGGCAACCGGTCCGCGCAGATCGCCACCCAGCTGCTCGAGCGGCCCGACCGCCTGATCGGCCTGATCCTGCTCGGCAACAACCTCGTCAACAACCTCGCGGCGACCCTGGTCGCGGTCCTGGTGATCGCGCTGTTCGGGGACCAGTGGCTGGCGCTCGGCGCCGGCCTGCTCACGTTCGTGATGCTGATCTTCTGCGAGGTCGGCCCCAAGACGGTCGGCGCCCTGTACCCGCGACGGCTCGCGCTGCTGGCCGCGCCGGCCTACCTCGTGCTGGGTGTCGTGCTGTGGCCGCTGGTCTGGCTGGTCAACCGGGTCACCAACGCCGCCTTGCGGCTGGTCGGCGTGCGGGTCGATCCGGCCGGGCAGGAGACCGCGCTGACCCAGGACGAGCTCAGGACCGTCGTCGCCGAATCGGCGCAGCTGATCCCGCAGCGCCACCAGCAGATGCTGATCGGGATCCTCGACCTCGAGCGGATCACCGTCGCCGACATCATGATCCCGCGCCAGGAGATCGCCGGAATCGACCTCGAGGACGACTGGGACACGATCGCGCGCCAGATCGCCGAGACGCCGCACACGCGGCTCGCGGTCTATCGCGGCGACATCGACGATCTCGTCGGCCTGCTGCACCTGCGCCGCGTCGCGCAGGCGCTTGCGCGCGGATCGCTCGACAAGGCGATGCTGGAACGCCTTGCGCGCGAACGCGAGCCGTACTTCGTCCCGGAGAGCACCCGGCTCAACGTCCAGCTGCTGAACTTCCAGCGCGAGCGCCGCCGGCTGGCCTTCGTCGTCGACGAGTACGGCTCGATCCAGGGGATGGTCACGCTCGAGGACCTGCTCGGCGAGATCGTCGGCGAGTTCACGCGGCCGGACGCGCGCGCGCTCCCGCGCGGGCCCGAGCGCGACGCGGACGGCAGCTGGCGGGTCGACGCCAGCAGTTCGGTGCGGGCGCTGAACCGGCTGCTCGGCTGGCGTCTGCCGAGCGACGGGCCGCGCACCCTGAACGGCCTGCTGCTGGCGCATTTCGGGGAGATCCCCGCGCCGGGCGCGACGGCCGAGATCGACGCCTGGCGATTCGAGGTGCTCGAGGTCGACGACAGCAGCGTGCTGACGGTCCGCGCCCGTCCGATCGAGGCGCCGGCGACCGAGCCGGGCGGGCGCTGAGCGGCGACGCCCGTCCCCCCGGCGAAAGGCCACCGGCCGCGCTTTGCTAGACTCCGCGGCCGCGCGGGACCCGGCGCTCCGGCCGCCTCCTCGGGCAGTCTTCCCGCGATTCCCCACCGGTCGTCGCGTCGCCGAGCCTGCGGCAGGCGCGTTCCGTTGCGAGAACCTCCGTCGATGCGTCTTTCCTCGATCAAGCTGTCCGGCTTCAAGTCCTTCGTCGATCCGACGACGCTGCACCTGCCCACCGATCTGACCGGCATCGTCGGCCCGAACGGCTGCGGCAAGTCGAACATCATCGACGCGATCCGCTGGGTGATGGGCGAGAGCGCCGCCAGCCGCCTGCGCGGCGATGCGATCACCGACGTGATCTTCGCCGGCTCCGGCAACCGCAAGCCGGTCGGCAGCGCGACGGTCGAGCTCGTGTTCGACAACGCCGACGGGCTGATCGCCGGCGAGTACGCCAACTTCGCCGAGATCTCGGTCAAGCGCACGGTCAGCCGCGACGGCCAGTCGAGCTACTTCCTGAACGGCGGCCGCTGTCGCCGGCGCGACATCATCGACGTGTTCCTCGGCACCGGCCTCGGCGCGCGCAGCTACTCGATCATCGAGCAGGGCATGATCAGCCAGATCGTCGAGGCCCGCCCGGAGGAGCTGCGCCTGCATCTCGAGGAGGCGGCCGGGATCTCGAAGTACAAGGAGCGCCGCAAGGAGACCGAGAGCCGGATCCGCGCGACGCGCGAGAACCTCGAACGCCTGAACGACGTGCGCCAGGAGGTCGAGAAGAACCTCGACCACCTGAACCGGCAGGCGCGCAATGCCGAGCGCTGGCAGAAGCTCAAGGCCGAAGCCGGCCGGATCGAGGCCGAGCTGCGCGCGCTGGCGCTGAAGGCCGAGGACGAATCGGTCGCCGCGGGCGCGGCGGCAGTTGCCGCGACCCAGCTCGAGATCGACCGCGTCACCGCCGATCAGCGGGAGGTCGAGGCGCGCATCGAGGCCTTCCGGGAGCGCCAGATCGCCGCCACCGACGCCTTCAACAAGGTCCAGGGCGAGGTCTACCGGGTCGGCGCCGAGATCGCCCGGGTCGAGCAGCAGATCCAGCACAACCGCGACCTCGCCGAGCGCCTGGCGCGCGCCGGTCGCGAGACCGAGCAGCAGCTCGCCGAGATCGCGGAACACGCGCGCGCCGACCGCGAGCAGATCGCGCTGCTGACCGCGTCGCTGGCCGAGGTCGGTCCGCGGCAGGCCGAGCTCGAGGCCGCGGCCGCGGCCCGCGCCGAGGCCCTGCGCGCCGCCGAGCAGGCGATCGCCGACTGGCAGCAGCGCTGGGATCGCTACGCCAAGGCCAGCGGCGAGGCCTCGCGGCGCGCCGAGGTCGAGCGCACGCGGCTGGACTTCCTCGACCGCCAGTCGCATGAGCTCGGCCGTCGCCGCGAGCAGCTGCAGCGCGAGCAGGCCGAGGCCGATCTCGGCAAGCTCGGCGAGGCCTCGGAGCTTCTGGCGGGCGAGCAGGCGACGCAGAAGTCGCGGCTCGACGAACTCACCGCGCTCGCCGAGGAACGCAAGGCCCGCCACGCGAGCCTTGGCGAGGAGCTGAAGGAGGCCCAGGGCGAGCTGTCGCGCCTGCGCCAGGCCCTCGAGGCCGCCAAGGGGAGAAGCGCGTCGCTCGAGGCGCTCCAGCATGCCGCGCTCGGCCAGGACGTCGGAGCGGTGCGTGCATGGCTCGCGTCGGTCGGGATCAGCTCCGATCGGCGCGTCGGCGAGGTGCTCGACGTCGATGCCGGCTGGGAGGTCGCGGTCGAGACCGTGCTCGCGGACTGGCTCGGGGCCGTCGTCAGCGAGGACCCGCATGCCCTCGCGAGCGAGATCCATGGCGCGGGGGAAGTCGATCTCGCGGTGGTCGGCGTGGGCGCCGGGACCGGCGCGCCCGGCACGCTGGCGGCCAAGGTGCGAGGTCCGCGCGCGGTCGTCGGTCTGCTGGCCAGGGTGCGTGTCGCCGAGACCCTCGATCAGGCCCGGGACATCGCGCGGCGACTGGCGCCCGACGAGAGCGTCGTGACCGCCGACGGCGCGTGGCTCGGCCCCGACTGGTTCCGGATCGCGCGGCAGAAGGACGCGCGGTCGGGCGTGATCGCGCGCGAGCGCGAGATCCACGCGCTCGGCGAGGAACGCGGCCGGCTCGAATCCGCGATCGAGGCCCTGACCTCGCGGATCGAGGGGCTCCGGTCGGCGATCGGCGACGCGGAACTGGCGCGCGACGACGCGCAGCGCGAGCTCTATCTCGCCCACCGCCGGCTCTCGGAGCTCGCCGGCCAGATGCAGAGCCAGCAGGGCCGGCTCGAGGCGGCGCGGCAGCGCGCGCGCCAGATCGAGGCCGAGCTGGCCGACATCGCGACCCGGCTGGCCGAGAACGAGACCCAGGCCAGGGAGTCCCGCGCGAAGCTGGACGCGGCGGTCGCCGAGATGGGCGAGCTCGAGGCCGAGCGTCGCGCGCTCGACGGCGAGCGCCGCGAACTGCTCGAGCGGCGCGAGGAAGCGCGGATCGAGTCGCGCGAGGCGCAGGATGAGGCGCATCGATTCGCGCTCCAGTCCGAGAGCAAGCGCGCGGCGCTCGCGTCGCTCGAACAGGCGCTGGCGCGGATGCTGGCGCAGCAGCAGCAGCTCGAGGCGCGCGCCAGGGACCTCGGCGAGCAGCTCGCGGCCGGCAGCCAGCCGATGGAGTCGCTCGAGGCCGAGCGCCGGACCTACCTCGACCAGCGCCTGCTGGTCGATCGCGAGCTGGTCGAGGCGCGCAAGGCGCTCGATGCGCTCGATGGCGAGATCCGCGAGGTCGAGCTCGCGCGGCATCGGATCGAGCAGCAGCTCGCCGGACTGCGCGAGGTCCACGGAAACCGGCGGCTTGCGGAGCAGGCGGCGCGGATGCGCGCCGATCAGCTGCGCGCCCAGATCGTCGAGGCCGGCTTCGAGGCTGAGGCGATCCTCGCCGAGCTCGATCCCGGCGCCAGCGCGGAGGCGTGGCAGCAGAAGCTCGCCGATCTCGAGACCCGGATCCGCCGACTCGAACCGGTCAATCTGGCTGCGATCCAGGAACACGCCGAGCAGAGCGAGCGCAAGGTCTACCTCGATGCGCAGCACGGAGACCTGACCCAGGCCCTGGAGACGCTCGAGAACGCGATCCGCAAGATCGACCGCGAGACCCGCACCCGCTTCAAGGAGACCTTCGACAAGGTCAACCAGGGCATTGGCGAGCTGTTCCCGCGCCTGTTCGGCGGCGGCCACGCCTACCTCGAACTGACCTCGGACGACCTGCTCGAGACCGGTGTCACGATCATGGCGCGGCCGCCGGGCAAGCGCGTCAGCAACATCTCGCTGCTCTCGGGCGGCGAGAAGGCGCTGACCGCGGTCGCGCTGGTGTTCTCGATCTTCCGCCTCAACCCGGCGCCGTTCTGCCTGCTCGACGAGGTCGATGCGCCGCTCGACGAGGCCAACGTCGGCCGGTTCTGCGCGATGGTGGCCGAGATGAGCGAACAGGTGCAGTTCATCGTCGTCACCCACAACAAGGTCACGATGGAGAACATGAAGCAGCTCTGCGGCGTGACGATGCGCGAGGCCGGCGTCTCGCGGCTGGTCCAGGTCGACCTCGAGGAGGCGGCCAGGCTGGCCGGCGCCGCGTGAGCGCGCTTGTCGCCGCGGCCAACGTCGCCAACAATGCCGCGTCCGGACGCGTGGAGGACCCGCGATGAGTGACGCGACGCTGATCCGTCTGGTCATCCTCGGCCTCGGCCTGCTGTGGCTGGGCTACATCTGGTGGAGCTGGCAGCGCCGGCACGCGCAGGCGCGCCCGGCCCCGCGCGCGCGGCCGGGCCGCAGGGTCGATACCGCCGCGGGCCGGCGCGAGCCCGTGCTGGCGCTCGACGAGGCGGTGGGCGACGCGGACGATGACATGCGCGCCGAGCTCGAGCGCCTCGGGCGCGAGATCGCCGACCGCCGCGAGGACCATCTCGCGTTCGACCTCGATCCTCAAGACGCCGGCGGCCCGGGCGCGGACGACTCCGATCCGGCCCTGGGCGACAGCGCGCGTCGCGAGCCTGCGTGGGATCCGGACCGGGACGATGCCGGATCGCCGGCACCCGCGCCGCGGCTCCGGCGCGAGGCGGTCGGCCAGCGTCCGGACGCGCGCTTCGACCGGATCATCACGCTGCACGTCGGCGCGCGCGACGGCGAGACGATCGCCGGTCCCGAACTGGTCGTCGCCGCCGAACGCTCCGGCCTGACGTTCGGCGACATGGACATCTTCCACCGCATGGTCGATGGCTACGCCGAACGGGGCCCGATCTTCAGCGTCGCCAACATGATGCGGCCGGGCAGCTTCGACATGGCGACGATCCAGGAGCTGCGCACGCCCGGCGTCACGTTCTTCATGACCCTGCCGGGCCCGCTGCGGGCGATCGACGCGTGGGACACGATGCTGCCGGCGGCCCAGCGCTTCGCCGACCTGCTCGACGCGCAGGTGCTCGACGAGCAGCGCAACGCGCTCGCGCGCCAGACCATCCAGCACCTGCGCGAGGAGATGCGCGCGTGGGACCGCGAGCGCGAGCGCCAGACGATCAAGCGTTCGTGGTGACGACGTCCGGTCCGGCGGCGCGGATCGACGCGCTGCGGCGCGAGATCGCCGAGCACGAGTACCGCTACTTCGTGCTCGATGCGCCGACCATTCCCGACCTCGAGTTCGACCGGCTGGTCCGCGAGCTCGAGGCGCTCGAGGCGGCGCATCCGGAATTCGCGAGCCCCGACTCTCCGACCCGCCGCGTCGGCGGCGCGCCGTCCGGCGGCTTCGCCGAAGTGCGGCACGCGCAGCCGATGCTGTCGCTCGCGAACGCCTTCACCTACCCGGACGAGCCGCGGCCCCATCGCGAGGTCGAGGCCTTCGTCCAGCGGATCGCCGAGGTCGTCGGCACCGACCGGATCCCGTTCTCGGTCGAGCCGAAGATCGACGGGCTCGCGATCAGCCTGCGCTACGAGCACGGGCGCCTCGTCGTCGCCGCGACCCGCGGCGACGGGACCACCGGCGAGGACGTGACCCACAGCGTGCGCACGATCCGCGGGCTGCCGCTGAGGCTGCGCGGTGGCGCGAGCCCCGCGGTGCTCGAGGTCCGCGGCGAGGTGTATCTGCCGCGTGCGGCGTTCGAGGCGATGAACGAGGCCGCACGCGAGCGCGGCGACAAGGTGTTCGCGAACCCGCGCAATGCCGCGGCCGGCAGCGTCCGGCAGCTCGATCCGAGGGTCGCCGCGGCGCGTCCGCTCGCATTTTTCGCCTATGGCGTCGGGGTGGTCGATGGCCTCGACCTGCCCGAGACCCACTCGGCCACGCTCGCGCTGTTCCGGGAACTCGGCTTCCCGGTCGCGCCCGAGGCCGGCACGGCGACCGGGCTCGAAGGCTGCCTCGCGTACTACGAGTCGATCGGTTCCCGACGCGACCAGTTGCCGTACGAGATCGACGGCGTCGTCTACAAGGTCGATCGCCATGACTGGCAGCAGCGGCTGGGCTTCGTCTCGCGCGCCCCGCGCTGGGCGCTGGCGCACAAGTTCCCGGCGCGCGAGGTCTCGACCGTGCTCGAGGGCATCGACGTGCAGGTCGGGCGCACCGGCGCGATCACCCCGGTCGCGCGCCTGCGGCCGGTCGCGGTCGGCGGCGTCACCGTCAGCAACGCCACGCTCCACAACGAGGCCTTCGTGCACGGCATGGACCTCCGCATCGGCGACACGGTGGTCGTGCGCCGCGCCGGCGACGTGATCCCGGAGATCGTCGGCGCGAACGGCGACCGCGGTCCCGATGCGCCGCCGCCGTGGCGGATGCCGACGTGCTGCCCGGTCTGCGGCACCGCGCTCGAGCGCCTGAAGAAGGTGCGGCGACAGACCAGGGACGGGATCGAGTACGAGGACAGCACGGTCGTCGTCTGCCCGGGCGGGCTGTTCTGCCGCGCCCAGGTCGCCGAGCGGATCCGGCACTTCGCGTCGCGGCGCGCGATGGACATCGACGGGCTCGGCGAGCGGATCATCGAGGATCTGGTCGATCTCGGCTACGTGAAGACGCCTGCCGACCTCTACCGGCTGACGCTCGACGACTTCGTCGAGATGAAGCGCCGCGCCGACGAGCGCGACGGCACCACGCCCGAGACCGCCCGCCAGGGCAGGACCGCGACCAAGTGGGCCGAGAACCTGATCGCCGCGATCGACCGGAGCCGGTCGACGACGCTCGAGCGGCTGCTCTACGCGCTCGGCATCCGCGACGTCGGCGAGGCGACCGCGAAGGCGCTCGCGCGCGGTTTCGGCTCGCTCGACGGGCTGATGCGCGCCGACGAGGCCGAGCTCACCGCGATCCCCGATGTCGGCCCGGTGGTCGCCTCGCGGATCCGCGCGTTCTTCGACGACCCCCACAACCGCGAGGTCATCGCGGCCCTGCGCGCGGGCGGTGTCCACTGGCGCGAGCACGCGCCGCAACGCGCGGCCGCAGGTCCGCTTGCGGGCCGCACCGTGGTGCTGACCGGCACGCTCGCATCGATGACCCGCGACGAGGCCAGGGCCCGGCTCGAGGCGCTCGGTGCGAAGGTCTCGGGATCGGTCTCGGCAAGGACCGGCTTCGTCGTCGCGGGCAGCGAGGCCGGCTCGAAGCTGGAGAAAGCCACCGCGCTCGGCATCCCGGTGCTCGACGAAGCAGCCTTCCTCGCGCTGCTCGACGACCCAACCCGCGCGCCGTGAGCGACCGCTTCGCCGCGTTGCGCCGGCGCGCCGCGCTCAACCGCCTGATCCGGGACTTCTTCGCCGCCCGCGGCGTGCTCGAGGTCGAGACGCCGATCCTCTCGCGTGCCGGCAATACCGATCCTGCGATCGACAGCTTCGTCGCGCGTCCGGCCGGGCAGCCGGAAGGCCGGCCCCACTGGCTCAGGACCTCGCCCGAGTACCCGCTGAAGCGGCTGCTCGCCGCCGGGCTCGGCGACTGCTACGAGCTCGGCCGCGTGTTCCGCGCCGGCGAGTCCGGCGGACGCCACCATCCCGAGTTCACGATGCTCGAGTGGTACCGCGTCGGCTGGGACCACCTGCGCCTCGCGGACGAGGTCGTCGCGCTCGTCGGCCTTGCGCTCGGCAGCGTCGGCCGGGCGATGCCGGTTCTCCGGATCTCGTATCGCGCACTGTTCCGCGAGTCGATCGGCCTCGACCCGTTCACGGCCGGGGATGCCGAACTCGACGCGAGGCTCGCGCCGTTCGACGTGCGCGGCGCGCTCGACCGGGACGACCGGCTCAATCTGCTCCTCACGCACGCGATCGAGCCCAGGCTGCCGGAGGACCGGATCACCGTGGTCCATGGGTTCCCGCCGAGCCAGGCCGCGCTCGCACGGATCGGCCCGGGCGACGACGACGGGCTGCCGGAAGCCAAGCGCTTCGAGGTCTGGATCGGCCGAATGGAGCTCGCGAACGGCTACCACGAGCTGACCGACGCCGCCGAGCAGCGCACGCGCTTCGAGCGGGATCTCGAACGCCGCCGTGCGCAGGGCAGGGCGCAGCCGCCGATCGACGAGGCCCTCTTGGCCGCTCTCGACGCCGGCCTGCCGGACTGCGCCGGCGTCGCCCTCGGCGTCGACCGCCTGCTGATGGCGATGTTCGGCAGTGCGCGGATCGACGCGGTGCTGGCGGCGGGCTTGGCGCCGGACGACTGGTGCTAGTGCGCCGGCGGCGAGTCGCGGAGCTCGCGGCGCAGGATCTTGCCGACGTTGGTCTTCGGCAGCGACTCTCGGAACTCGACGATCTTCGGCTGCTTGTAGCCGGTCAGTTCCTTGCGGCACAGCGCCTTGATGTTCTCGGCGGTGAGGTTCGGGTCCTTCTTGACGATCACGACCTTGACTGCCTCGCCGGACTTGTCGTCGGGGACGCCGACCGCGGCGACCTCGAGCACGCCGGGATGCGTCGCGATCACGTCCTCGATTTCGTTCGGGTACACGTTGAAGCCCGAGACCAGGATCATGTCCTTCTTGCGATCGACGATGTAGAAATAGCCGTTCTCGTCCATGCGCCCCATGTCGCCGGTGCGCAGCCAGCCGTCCGGGGACAGGACCTTCGCGGTCTCCTCCGGGCGCTCCCAGTAGCCCCGCATGACCTGCGGGCCGCGGATGCAGATCTCGCCGACCTCGCCGATCGGGAGCAGGTTTCCGGCGTCGTCCTGGATCGAGAGTTCGGTCGACGGCGCGGGGAGACCGATCGAGCCGGTGAAGTCGGTGAGATCGGGGCGGTTCATCGTCGCGACCGGGCTCGATTCGGTCATCCCGTAGCCCTCGAACAGCGGCACGCCGGTGACCTGCTTCCAGCGGTCCGCGACCGCGCGCTGCACCGCCATGCCGCCACCCATCGCCATCTTGAGCGGCTTGAAGTCGATCGTGTCGAAACCGGGCGTGTTGAGCAGGCCGTTGAACAGCGTGTTGACGCCGGTGATGAAGCTGAATGGGCGCGCCTTCAGTTCCTTGACGAAGCCCGGCATGTCGCGGGGATTCGTGATCAGCACGTTGAGCGCGCCGACGTTCATGAACACGAGACAGTTACAGGTCAGCGCGAAGATGTGATAGAGCGGCAGCGCGGTGACGACGGTCTCGTGGCCCTCGTCGATGTTGGCGCCGAACCAGGCCTTCACCTGCAGCATGTTCGCGACCATGTTGCGATGGGTCAGCATCGCGCCCTTCGCGACGCCGGTGGTGCCGCCGGTGTACTGCAGGAAGGCGAGGTCCTCGGGTCCGACGCTGACCGCCGGCAGCTTCTGGCCACGACCCCGGGCGAGCGCGTCGCCGAAGCGGATTGCGCCGGGGATCGAGTAGTCGGGCACCATCTTCCTGACGTGCTTCAGCACGAAGTTGACCAGCGCCGACTTCGGGAATCCGAGCAGGTCGCCGAGGCCGGTCGTGATGACCTGCCTGACCTTGGTGCTGCCGACGACCTCGGCCACGACGTGGGCGAAGTTGTCGACCACGACGATCGCCGACGCCCCCGAATCGTCGAGCTGGTGCTTGAGTTCGCGCGCCGTGTACATCGGGTTGGTGTTGACGACCGTGAGGCCGGCGCGCAGGATGCCGAACAGCGCCACCGGGTACTGCAGGCAGTTCGGCATCATGATCGCGACCCGATCGCCCTTCTTGAGGCCGAGCACGTTGAGCAGGTAGGCGGCGAAGTCCTGGCTGAGCCGGTCGACGTCGGCATAGGTCATCGTCCGGCCCATGTTCACGAACGCGGGACGATCGCCGAAGCGCTGGAAGGATTCGGCCAGCACGTGCACGACCGACGGATACCTGGACGGATCGATCGTCGCGCCGACGCCCTGCGGATAGCTCTTCAGCCAGATCGCTTCGTTGCCCATGTCGACCTCCGGTCCGTCGCGTTGATGTTGCAATGCGGCATAAGTGCCGATCGCGCAAGGGAATATCGTTCCGATTGGAGCACACCCACCGATGCGTGACAAGAACTCGATTGCCGCGATTCCGGTGCCGGCGCTGGTCGCGCTGGCCGTGCTGCTGCTCGCGGCCTGCGCGCGGCCTCCGGCCGAGGAGGCGATCCGGGCGCGCATCGCGGCGATGGAGGCCGCGGTCGAGGCGCGCGACGCGTCGTCCTTCCTGCTCGGGATCAGCGAGGATTTCGCCGGCGCCGATGGCGCGTCCGACCGTCGCGCGCTTCGCGGCCTGCTGGCCGCGCAGTTCCTAGGGTCCGATCGCGTCTCGGTGGTGCTGGGTCCGCCGGAGATCACGGTGCACGGCGACGATCGCGCAACCGTGCGGATCGGCGCGGTGGTCACCGGCGGGCGTCTGCTGCCGGAACGCGTCGAGACCCTGTCGATCGAGAGCGGCTGGCGGCTCGAGGACGGCGAATGGCGCTGCTACGTGGCTCGCTGGTCTCGCGGAAGCGACCGGCGCTGACGCCCGTGAGCGACCGGGACGATTCCGCACGCTTGCCAGCGCGGGGTGCCGCAACATAAGGTTCACGCGGGGCGTCGGTGGCGCCGGGGCTGCCGGGAGGGGTGGATGACCAACAGCGAGGGAGCGCGTTCGCCCGGCCTGCTCGACGCGCTGGTGCCGATCGTCGTCCTCGTCGTCCTGTTGGCGGCCGCGGTCTACCTGTTCGGAAACGATTCGTCGTACGGTCCCAACCAGATCGCGCTGCTGATCGCGCTCGGGACCGCGGCGCTCGTCGGCCGGCGCATCGGCCACCCATGGGCGACCGTGCAGTCGGCCATGGCCCAGGGCCTCGCACTCGGGGCGTCGGCGATCTACATCCTGCTCGCGGTGGGCGCGCTGATCGGTGCCTGGATCCTGTCCGGGACCGTGCCGACCCTGATCCATTACGGACTGGCGATCCTCGACCCCTCGTTCTTCTATCCCGCCGCGTGCGCGCTGTGCGCGCTGGTGTCGCTGTCGATCGGCAGCTCCTGGACCACGGCCGGAACGATCGGGGTCGCGCTGATGGGCGTCGCGTCCGGCATCGGGATGTCGCCCGAGATCACGGCCGGCGCGGTGATCTCGGGTTCGTACTTCGGCGACAAGCTGTCGCCACTCTCCGACACGACCAACCTGGCGCCGGCGTCGGCCGGCGCCGAACTGTTCGCGCACATCCGACACATGCTGTGGACGACGGTGCCGAGCTTCGCGATCGCGATCGTCCTGTTCGCGCTGCTCGGGTTGCGGGCGACGCCCGGGTCCGATCCGGAGACGCTCGCGGGGCTGCGCGCCGCGATCACGGAACGCTTCGCGATCGGCCCGCATCTGCTGATCCCGCTGGCGCTGGTGCTGTGGATGGCCTGGCGTCGCTGGCCCGCCTTCCCGACGATCGCGATCGGTGCCCTGGTCGGCGTGGCCTTCGCGGTCGTGTTCCAGCCACAGCTGGCCGCCGAAGCGGGTCGCGACGTCGGCGGTGGCGCCCTCGCGATGGGCGCCGGCGCGTGGAAGGCGCTGTTCGGCGGCTTCGACGTCGCGACCGGTTCCGAGGCGCTCGACGAGCTGCTGCATCGCGGCGGCATGGGCAGCATGCTCAACACGATCTGGCTGATCGCGTGCGCGCTGGCCTTCGGCGCGGTGATGGAGCGGCTCGGGCTGCTCGAACGGCTGGTGCGCGGGGTGCTGGCGATGGCGCGCAGCACCGCCTCGCTGATCGTCGTCGTGCTGCTGACCGCGATCGGCATCAACGTGATCGCGGCCGACCAGTACATCGCGATCGTGCTGCCGGGCAGGGTCTACCGGATCGAGTTCGAAAGCCGGGGCCTTGCGCCCGAGAACCTCTCGCGCGCGCTCGAGGACGCGGGCACGCTGACCTCGCCGCTGGTGCCGTGGAACACCTGTGGCGCGTACATGGCGGCGACGCTCGGCGTGTCGACCTTCGCGTACCTGCCGTTCGCGTTCTTCAACTGGCTGAGCCCGATCATCGCCGCGGCGATGGCGGCGGTCGGCTTCCGGATCCTGGCTGCGACGCCCGCGCGCCCCTGACCCTTCCTCCCGCCTGCTTCCGGACCGACGGTCCGCACGGAGTCGATCGATGATGTCCCGCCTCACCACCGCCGTTGCGCTGATCCTCGCGTCAACCGCCGCCTTCGCGTCCGACAGCGGCGTCGACCAGGCGATCGAGAACTTCGTGGCACCGGTGCTGCTGCCGATCATCCAGACGGTGTTCTTCACCGTCACGCTGACCGAGGGCGTCCGGGTGCCGCTGATCGTGGTCTGGCTGGTGATCGCGGCGGTGGTGCTGACGGTCTACTTCCGGTTCATCAACCTGCGCGGCTTCGCGCAGGGCTTCCGGCTGATCCGCGGCGACTATTTCGATCCGAAGGACACCGGGCAGGTGTCGCCGTTCCAGGCGCTGGCCACCGCGCTGTCCGGGACGGTGGGCCTCGGCAACATCGCCGGCGTCGCGGTCGCGATCACGATCGGCGGCCCTGGAGCGACGTTCTGGATGATCGTCGCGGGACTGCTCGGCATGTCGACCAAGTTCTGCGAGTGCACGCTCGGCGTGAAGTACCGGCGGGTCAATCCGGACGGCAGCGTGTCGGGCGGGCCGATGTACTACCTGTCGCGCGGGCTGGCCGAACGCTCGCCGCGGCTCGCCGGCATCGGCAAGGTGCTCGCGGTCGTGTTCGCGATCTGCTGCATCGGCGGATCGTTCGGCGGCGGCAACATGTTCCAGGCCAACCAGACCTTCCAGCAGATGGTCAACATCACCGGCGGCGCGGGCGGCTGGCTGGCCGGCCATGGCTGGCTGTTCGGGCTCGGCATGGCGTTCCTGCTCGGGCTCGTGATCATCGGCGGCATCCGCTCGATCGCGCGGGTCGCGGGCGTGCTGGTGCCGGTCATGGCGGCCATCTACCTGACCGCGAGCCTGTTCGTGCTGGTCGTGCACCATGCCGACATTCCGGCCGCGTTCGCGCTGATCGTGCAGGGCGCCTTCAGCCCGGAGGCGACCTACGGCGGCATCATCGGCGTGCTGATCGTCGGATTCCAGCGCGCGGCCTTCTCGAACGAGGCCGGCATCGGCTCCGCCGCGATCGCGCACTCGGCGGTGCGGACGAAGCATCCGGTGACCGAGGGCCTGGTCGCGCTGTGGGAGCCGTTCATCGATACGGTCGTGATCTGCACGATGACCGCGCTCGTGATCGTGGTCACGGGCCTTTACCAGCAGTCCGGCGTCGAGGGCGTCAAGCTGACCTCGCAGGCCTACGAGTCGGTGATCGGCTGGTTCCCGTACGTGCTGGCGCTCGCGGTGTTCATGTTCGCGTTCTCGACGATGCTCGCGTGGAGCTACTACGGCGAGAAGTCGGCGTGCTACCTGTTCGGCGAGTCGGAGAAGGTCCGGCTCGGCTACCGACTGATCTTCCTCGTCTTCGTCGTGATCGGCGCCGCGATCAACCTCGGGATCGTGATCGATTTCTCCGACGCGATGATCTTCGTGATGGCGGTGCCGAACATCATCGGCCTCTACCTGCTGGCACCGGTCGTGCGGCGCGAGCTCGACGAGTACCTCGGGAAGATCCGCAGCGGCGAGATCCGCTCGCGACGGCAGACGTCGTCCTGACGGGATGACCGCGCCCGAGGCCCGGCTGCGGGCGTGGTCTGCGGTCTTGCCTGGTGGCCTCGGATGCGCGCGGCCCCGCCGGCCGTTGCGGCCGCGAGCCGGCCGCAGCTCGGCGTGGCGGCCTGGCTGGCGTGGGGGTCTCGTGACCGTGCGACCGGTCGTGGCCGTCACCGCGAGCCGGCCGCAGGCCGGCGTGGCGGTCTCGTGACCGACGGACAGCTTCTGGCCGTCACCGCGAGCCGGCCGCAGGCCGGCGTGGCGGTCTCGGGTTGACGGGCCGTTCCGATTGTGAGGCGGCTGCGACCAGAGATCGCCACGCGGCCCTTCGGGCCGCTCGCGATGACGAATCTCGGAAGGCAGCGGCAGTCCGAGATCGCCACGCGGCCCTTCGGACCGCTCGCGATGACGAATCTCGGAAGGCAGCGGCAGTCCGAGATCGCCACGCGGCCCTTCGGGCCGCTCGCGATGACGAGTCTCGGAAGGCAGCGGCAGTCCGAGATCGCCACGCGGCCCTTCGGGCCGCTCGCGATGACGAGTCTCGGAAGGCAGCGGCAGTCCGAGATCGCCACGCGGCCCTTCGGGCTGCTCGCGATGACGAATCTCGGAAGGCAGCGGCAGTCCGAGATCGCGGCGCGGCCCTTCGGGCCGCTCGCGATGACGAACCTTGGGAGGCAGCGGCAGTCCGAGATCGCCACGCGGGCCTTCGGGCCGCTCGCGATGACGAACCTTGGAAGGCAGCGGCAGTGCGAGAACGCGACGCGGCCGGCCGGGCTGCTTGCGATGACGCTTCGTCTCGAGTGGTGGCACTTGGCACTTGCCGCGGACCGCGGCGCCGTTCCCGCGATGAGGGCAGCAAGGCGGATCGGCGCGCAACGACGGTGTGGCCGAAGTGGTTACCAATGTCCGGTCGTCACCGCGAGCCGGCTGGAGGCCGGCGTGGCGGTCTCGGGTTAACGGGCCGTTCCGATTGTGAGGCAGCTGCGACCAGAGATCGCCACGCGGCCCCATGGCCGCGCGCGCGGACGGTTCGGCGCGAGCGGCCGCGGCGCGCCTGACGCACGCCGCGAGCGGTCCCCGAAGCGCAGGTGATCAGGCGGCCGTCGCGAGCCGGCGTCACCGCCGGTTGCCGCTTCAGGCGGCCTTCGCGGCTGCCGGCCCGCCGCTCGCGGCGAGCTGGCGCAGCACGTACTGCAGCAGGCCGCCGTGACGCATGTACTCGACCTCCTTCGGCGTGAGCAGCAACACGTCGACGGTGAAGCGCTTCTCGCCGGCCGGCCCGGTGGCGACGACCTCGACCTGCCTCGCGGTGCCGTCGGCGAGGCCTGCGATCGTGTAGACCTCCTCGCCGGTGAGGCCGAGGCTGGTGGCATTCTGGCCGGGCAGGAACTGGAGCGGGAGCACGCCCATGCCGACCAGGTTCGAGCGGTGGATCCGCTCGTAGCTCTCGGCGATCACCGCCTTGACGCCGAGCAGCATCGTGCCCTTTGCCGCCCAGTCGCGCGAGGAACCGGTTCCGTACTCCTTGCCGGCGATGACCACGAGCGGCACGCCCTCGGCCTGGTAGCGCATCGCGGCGTCGTAGATCGCGAGCTTCTCGCCGCTCGGGTAGTGGATCGTGTTGCCACCCTCCTCGCCGCCGAGCATCAGGTTCTTGATCCGGATGTTGGCGAAGGTCCCGCGCACCATCACGTCGTCGTTGCCGCGGCGGGCGCCGTAGGAGTTGAAGTCGGCCTTCGCGACGCCACGCGACTGCAGGAATCGACCGGCTGGCGAATCCGCCTTGATGTTGCCGGCCGGCGAGATGTGGTCGGTGGTGATCGAGTCGCCGAACAGGCCCAGCACGCGGGCGCCATGGATGTCCGCGATGCGGCCGGGCTCGAGGGTCATGCCTTCGAAGTACGGCGGGTGCTTGATGTAGGTGCTGTCCGGATCCCACCGGTAGAGCTCGCCGTCGGGCGACTCGATCTGGTTCCAGCGGCTGTCTCCGGCGAACACGCTCGCGTAGTTCTGGCGGAACAGTTCCGGGCCGATCGTGCGCGCGATCGTGTCGGCGATCTCCTGGTTGCTCGGCCAGATGTCGCGCAGGAAGACCGGCTGTCCATCCCTGCCGATGCCGAGCGGTTCGCTGACGAGATCGATGTCGATCGTCCCGGCGATCGCGTAGGCGACCACGAGCGGCGGCGAGGCGAGGTAGTTCATCTTGACCTCGGGGTGCACGCGACCCTCGAAGTTGCGGTTGCCCGAGAGCACCGAGGCCACGACCAGTTCGCCGTCGGCGATGCCCTTCGAAACCGCCTCCGGCAGCGGGCCCGAGTTGCCGATGCAGGTGGTGCATCCGTAACCGACCAGGTGGAAGCGCAGCGCCTCGAGGTCGTCGAGCACGCCGGCCTTCCTCAGGTAGTCGGTCACGACCAGCGAGCCCGGCGCCAGCGAGGTCTTGACCCACGGCTTGACCTTGAGGCCCTTGGCGACCGCGTTGCGCGCGAGCAGGCCGGCACCGAGCATCACCGCCGGATTCGACGTGTTGGTGCACGAGGTGATCGCGGCGATCACGACCGCGCCGTCGGCGAGCGTCGCGGGCGTGCCGTCGATCGAGATCGCCTTCGACGCCTTCGCCGGGCCGCCCTTGTCGATGCGTGCGCGGGCGAGCGCGCCGACGTTGGCCGCGTAGTTCTGCTTCATGTCGGCGAGCAGCACGCGGTCCTGCGGGCGCTTCGGACCGGCGAGCGAGGGCTTGACGTCACCCATGTCGAGCTTCAGCGTCGACGAGAACAGGAAACGCTCGCCCGGCGTGCGCCACAGTCCCTGGGCCCTGGCGTAGGCCTCGACCAGCGCGACCTGCTCCTCGCTGCGGCCCGAGAGCCGCAGGTAGTTCAGCGACTCGCCATCGATCGGGAAGATGCCGCAGGTCGCGCCGTACTCGGGCGCCATGTTCGCGATCGTCGCGCGGTCGGCGAGCGGCAGGTGGTCGAGGCCGTCGCCGAAGAACTCGACGAACTTGTTGACCACGCCGTGCTTGCGCAGCATCTGGGTCACGGTCAGCACGAGGTCGGTCGCGGTGGCGCCCTCGGGCAGCCGGCCGGTCAGCTCGAAGCCGACGACCTGCGGGATCAGCATCGACGACGGCTGGCCGAGCATCGCGGCCTCGGCCTCGATGCCGCCGACGCCCCAGCCGAGCACGCCGATGCCGTTGATCATCGTCGTATGCGAGTCGGTGCCGAACACGGTGTCCGGGAAGGCGTAGGCGACCCCGTCCCTGTCCGCGACCATCACCACGCGGGCGAGGTGCTCGAGATTGACCTGGTGCACGATCCCGGTCCGCGGCGGCACCACCCTGAAGTTGTCGAGGGCCTTCTGGCCCCAGCGCAGGAAGGCGTAGCGCTCGCGGTTGCGCTCGAACTCGATCCGGACGTTGAGGTCGAGCGCATCGGGCTTGCCGAAGGCGTCGACCTGGACCGAGTGGTCGATGACGAGCTCGGCCGGCACCAGCGGATTGATCTTCGCCGGATCGCCGCCAAGGCGGCGCATCGCGTCGCGCATCGCGGCGAGATCGACGACGCAGGGCACGCCGGTGAAGTCCTGGAGCACGACCCGCGCCGGCATGAACGCGATCTCGGTCTCGGGCGCGGCGGTCGGGTCCCAATGGCAGACCGCCTCGATCGAGGCGCGGGTCACGTTGACGCCGTCCTCGTGCCGAAGCAGGTTCTCGAGCAGCACCTTCATCGAGTACGGCAGCTGCCGGACCCGAGGGTAGGCCTCGGCGAGCCGGGCGAGGCTCAGGTACGCGAGCGGGCGGCCGGCGTGGTCGAGGGTGGACCGGACCTTGAAGCTGTCGAGCATGGGAGTACTCCGGGCAGGAGGGGCAAGGCGCCGGGCGCGCGCCCGGGCCGGAAAGCCCTCGATTATCGCCGATCCGCCGGGGTCCGGGCCATCACGGCACCGTCCGGCGCGGCGCAAGTCGCGACGCAGGCGCTAACCTTGCCGGTCCGCGGCGCCAGCCGCACAGCCCCGACCGGTCGCCGCCGATGAGCCCGATCAAGCCGCGCACGATGCCCGGCGTCCTCGAACTCCTCCCGCTCGAGCAGATCGCCTTCCAGGGCATGCTCGACACGATCCGGCGCCAGTTCGAGCGTTTCGGTTTCCTGCCGGTCGAGACTCCGGCGATCGAGCTCTCCGACATCCTGCTGACCAAGAGCGGCGGAGAGACCGAGCGGCAGGTGTACTTCGTGCAGTCGACCGGCTCGCTCAGGCAGGGCGATCGTCCGGAGCTCGCGCTGCGGTTCGACCTCACGGTGCCGCTCGCGCGCTATGTCGCGCAGCACGAGCACGAGCTCGGCTTCCCGTTCCGCCGCTACCAGATCCAGCGCGTCTACCGCGGCGAATCGGCGCAGCGCGGCCGCTTCCGCGAGTTCTACCAGTGCGACATCGACGTGATCGGCAAGGACCGGCTGTCGATCCGCTACGACGCCGAGATGCCGGCCGTGATCCACGCCGTGTTCAAGGACCTCGCGGTCGGCCCGTTCACGATCGAGCTCAACAACCGCAAGCTGATCCGCGGCTTCTTCGAGTCGCTCGGGATCGGTGATCCGGAGCGCCAGACCCTGGTGCTGCGCGAGGTCGACAAGCTCGACAAGCGCGGCCGCGAGGCGGTGGCCGCGACGCTGGCGGCCGAGCCCTTCGCGCTGGCGTCATCCGTGGTCGAGCGGATCATGGCCTTCGTCGCGACCCGCTCGAGCGGCCACGACGATGCACTCGCGCGCCTCGCGCCGCTCGAGGCGGCCGGCGGCACGCTGGGCGAGGGCGCGGCCGAGCTGCGCGAGGTCCTGGCCATGGTGCGCGCGCTCGGCGTGCCCGAATCGGACTACGCGATCAACTTCTCGATCGCCCGCGGCCTCGACTACTACACGGGCACCGTCTACGAAACGAAGCTCGACGACTACCCGCAGATCGGTTCGGTCTGCTCCGGCGGCCGCTACGAGAACCTTGCGAGCCACTACACGAACTCCCGGCTGCCCGGTGTCGGCATCTCGATCGGCGCGACGCGCCTGTTCTGGCAGCTGCGCGAGGCCGGGCTGATCCGGACCGCGGAAAGCTCGGTCGCGGTGCTGGTCGCGCAGCTCGACGAGTCGGATCTGACGCACTACCTCGGCCTCGCGAACGAGCTGCGGCGCGCCGGGATCGCGACCGAGGTGCAGCTCGAGCCGCGCAAGCTGGCGCGCCAGTTCCAGTACGCCGACAAGGCCGGCATCCGCTTCGTCGCGATGCTCGGTCCGGACGAGCGCGCGAAGGGCGTGGTCGCGGTCAAGGACCTGCGGCGCGGCGAGCAGTTCGAGGTTGCGCGCCAGGAGCTCGCGAAGACGCTGCGCGTCGAACTCGAGCAGGCCGCCGCGATGCGCGGGCGCTGAGCGATGGACGCCGTCGTCCTCGACGGGCGCAGCCTCGACCGCGCCCGGCTGGTGCGGATCGCCGAGGGCAAGGCCCGGGTGGCCCTCGACCCCGCGCGGCTCGCCGAGGTCGACCGCTGCGCCGCCTTCCTGGCCGGACAGGTGACCCGCGGCGAGCCGATCTACGGCGTCACCACCGGTTTCGGCAGCAACGCCGACCGGCTGCTCGGCGCGCACCGCGCGCGCGACGAGCTGCCCGGTGGGAATCCCGAGCCCCGCGACGAGCCGCTGACCGCCGAGCTCCAGCGCAACCTCGTGATCTCGCACGCGGTCTGCGTCGGTGAGCCGCTGCCGCCCGAGGTCGTGCGCGCGATGCTCGCGATCCGGATCAACACGCTGCTGCGCGGCCACTCCGGACTGCGCGCGGCCACGGTCGAGGCGCTGGCGGCGATGCTGAACGCGGGCGTCGTGCCGATCGTGCCGCGCCTCGGGTCGGTCGGCGCGAGCGGCGACCTCGCGCCGCTCTCGCACCTCGCGATCGTGCTGCTGGGCGGTGGCGAGGCGTGGTACGGCGGGATCCGCATGTCCGGAGCCGAGGCGCTGCGACGCGCCGGGCTTGCGCCGATCGCGTTGAGCTTCAAGGAGGGGCTCGCGCTCAACAACGGGACCGCGCAGATGCTGGCGTGCGCGGTGCTGGCGCTCGACCGGCTCGAGCGGGTGATCGCGCATGCCGATCTTGCGGCGGCGATGTCGCTCGAGGCCTTCGCCGGACGCGGCAGCGCGTTCCGCGAGGACGTGCACGCGCTGCGGCCGCACCCGGGCCAGGTCGCCTCGGCCGAGCGGCTGCGGCGGCTCGTCGCAGGCTCGACCCTGGTCGACATCGCCTACCACCTCGTGCCCCGGTTCCGTCCGTGGCACGCGCGGGCATGGCCCGACCCCGCCGACTGGCACCATCGTTTCGACCTCGCCTGGGACTGGGTCCCTCCCGGCCAGCGCCATGGCCGCGAGGCGTTCTACACGCGCTTCCTGCCGTTCCGGGGCGGCAAGAAGCACCAGCCGCAGGACGCCTATTCGCTGCGCTGCACGCCGCAGGTGCACGGTGCGGTCCGCGATGCGCTGGCGCATGCCGCGCGCGTGGTCGAGATCGAACTGAACGCGGTCACCGACAACCCGCTGATCTTCCCGGATCATCCCGATCCCCGCCATATCGAGGATCAGGTCGTCTCGGCGGGCCATTTCCACGGGATGCCGATCGCGCTCGCGATGAGTGCGGTCAAGGCCGCGATCCCGGTCCTTGCGTCGATCTCGGAGCGGCGGCTCAACAAGCTGGTCGATCCCGCGACCAACGACGGCCTGCCGGCCTTCCTCGTCGGCAACGAGGATGCGACCGACTCGGGGCTGATGATCGTGCAGTACACGGCGGCGGCGATCGTCAACGATCTCGCGAGCCGCGCCCACCCGGCCGCGGTCTATTCGATCCCGACCAGCGCCAACGCCGAGGACCACGTCTCGATGGGGGCCAACGAGGCGCGCCACGTGCTCGACATGGCGGCCGACGCCGAGCGGGTCGTCGCGCTGGAGCTGATGGTTGCCGCGCAGGCGCTCGACTATCGGCGCGACATGCTGAATGCGGCGCGCGCGCTCGCGGCGAAGGGCGATCTCGAGACGCTCGCCGGCAAGGTCGAGAACCGTCCCGAGCCGGGCGCTCCGGACCGCGCCGCCTTCGAGGCCGAGGTCGCGGCGCTGGCGGCAGCGCTGGCGTCGGCCGGCGACTTCCATCCCGCCCCCGCGGTGGCGGCGGCGCACGCGGCGAGTCGGCGCCGGATCGGCTTCGTCGATCGCGACCGCGCGCTCGACCGCGACGTGCGCGTGATCGTGGAACTGGTTGCGTCGGGTGTGCTGCTCGACCTGCCGGAGGCGTCTTCCGGCTGATTGCTGTACTGCAGCAAAGTTCAGGTTTCGTTGCAGTTCAGCACCCGCGGGAACCGGCGCGAATGCCTCGGGTCTCTTGGTGGCTGGCCGGCAGCGGACGCGTGCCATGAGGCCGGTCGGCGCACCCGAACCCATCCGAGGAGGCCAACAACCATGCGCATTCGAGTCTTGAACCGCAGCCATCAGGCAGGCATCGACAACGAGCAGGCGGTCGAGCGCCGCAGCTCGTTCATCCTCGATCGCTTCGCGAGCATGATCCGCGAGCTTCGCGTCCGGATCGTCGACGAGAACGGCCCCAAGGGTGGCATCGACCAGCGTTGCGAGGTCGGCGTCGAGCTGACGGACGGTCGGCGACTGCGCGCCCGCGCTCGGGCCGGGCTGATTCCGGACGCGATCGATCGGGCGCTGCGCAGGATCGCCGTGGCCCTGTCGCGCGACCAGGCCCGGCGCGTCAGCGAGCGACGTCGCGTGCCCTGGCTGCGCCGCGCGGCGCGCGGCCGCAGCGTCGGCCCGATTCCGGGCTGACCCTCACCGGACGGCAGCGCGCCCGTGCGGCGCGCTGCCATCGGAATGAAAGCATTCCGTCACCTGAAGTCAGCCGCCTCGTCATCCGCCTTGCGCACCATCTCGGGGCCCGCTATCCCGCGGTCCGGAGAGCCAGCATGGAACGTGATGACACGATCGATCCGAGCGTGACTGTCGCCTATGGCGAAGTCGATTTCGATACCGAGATCAGCAACACCAGCAGCAACCCCCACTTCGCGGACGTCCTTCAGAAGAGCCTCGAGCGCCGTGGCTTCCTGAAGGGGTCGCTCGGCGCGGCCATCGGCCTCGCCCTCGCCGGCCAGGCGCTCGACGCCGAAGCGAAGACCCCGATCGCCGAAGAGCTCGAGCGCAACTTCCTCGAGAGCATCAAGAATCTCGGCGGGCTGCCGACGCGCCCGGCCTTCCAGCCGGTCCCGGTCTCGCGACCGGCCTTCCCGAACGGCGTGCTCGTGCCGCTGGGCTACTCGGTCGACGTGATCCTGAAGTGGGGCGAGCCGATCACCGGCAGCTACCCGGCCTACAAGCCCGACGGCACCAACACCGGCGCCGAGCAGGAGCAGCAGGTCGGCCAGCACCATGACGGGATGCACTATTTCGCGATCCCGCAGTTCGACCCGAACCAGCGCGGCATCCTGTGCGTGAACCACGAATACATCGAGCAGCGCTACTTGCTGCCGGACGGCGCGAACCTGACCCAACGCGATCCGGACCACGTGCGCAAGGAGATCGCGGCGCACGGCGTCTCGATCGTCGAGATCCAGCGCAACGCGAACAACCGCTGGGAAGTCGTGCGCGGCCCGTACAACCGCCGGATCACCGCGGCGACCCCGATGGAGATCACCGGACCGGTCCGCGGTCACCCGAAGGTGCGGACCAAGTACAGCCCGACCGGCACGATGACGCGCGGGACCATCAACAACTGCGCGCACGGCTTCACCCCCTGGGGCACGTACCTGACCTGCGAGGAGAACTGGGCCGGCTATTTCGTCAACCGTGACGCCCAGCGCCCGCGCGAGCACACCCGATACGGCGTCGCGACGGCCAACGCGCGCTACCGCTGGGACCAGGTCGAGGAGCGCTTCGACTGCAGCGTGAAGGGCGCGACCGCGGCCGACGATTTCCGCAACGAGGTGAACACCCAGGGCTGGGTGGTCGAGATCAATCCGTTCGACCCGAGCTCCACGCCGAAGAAGCGCACCGCGCTCGGTCGCTTCGCGCACGAGGGCGCCTGGTTCGCGCCGTTCCGGGCCGGGAATCCGGCGGTCTACTACCTCGGCGACGACGCGCAGAACGAGTACATCTACAAGTTCGTGTCCGCGAAGCCGTGGGTGCCGCTGCTGACCGATCCGGACATCCTCGAGACCGGCACCCTGTACGTCGCGCGCTTCAACGAGGACGGCACCGGCGACTGGCTCCCGCTCGACATCAACGACGCCGGCTTCCGCGCTCGGGCGGCGGCGGCGAACGTGACCTTCACCGACCAGGGTGATGTGCTCATCAACACGCGGCTCGCGGCCGACGTCGCCGGCGGGACGCGCATGGACCGTCCCGAGTGGGGCGCGGTCGATCCGCGGACCGGGATCGCGTACATGACGCTGACCAACAACAGCGCCCGCACCGCGGCCCAGGTGAATGCCTCGAACCCGCGCGGACCGAACCCGTTCGGTCACATCATCCGCTGGCGCGAGCAGAACGACGACGCCAAGTCGCTGCGCTTCGAATGGAGCATTCTGCTGCTCTCGGGCACCGAGACCGACAGCCGCAACTTCGCTGCTGGCCCGGAGGCGCGCCTCAACACGGCGAGCATCCACGCGAGCCCGGACGGCCTGTGGTTCGACCGCGCGGGCCTGCTCTGGATCCAGACCGACATGTCGGGGACCCAGCAGTCGGCCGGTCCGTTCGGCGAGAACGCAATGCTGGCGATGGACGTGCGCACCGGCGACATCCGGCGCTTCTTCGTTGGTCCCTCTGGCCAGGAAGTGACCGGAGTCGACACGACGCCGAACCTGCGCACGATGTTCGTCAACATCCAGCATCCGCAGGAAGGTCGTCCGAACGATCCCGCCTGGCCGGACGGTCCGGGCACCCGCCCGCGCTCGGCGACCGTGGTCGTGACCAAGAACGACGGCGGCATCATCGGGACCTGAGCCCCGCCCGCGTCTCGGCGAACACGCTGTTGCGAAAACGCCGCCCTCGGGCGGCGTTTTCCTTTCCGGCTCCATCGAGGCGGCCGGTTCGGCGATCCGCCCGGCCGGGCCGGTCGATGCCTCAGGCCGACGGGCGAAACACCAGTGCGACCCCGTTCATGCAGTAGCGCTTTCCGGTCGGCGGCGGGCCATCGTCGAACACATGTCCGAGGTGGCCGCCGCAGCGGCGGCAATGGACCTCGGTCCGGACCATGAACCAGCTGCGGTCGACTCGGTGGCCGACCGCGCCCTCGATCGGCTGCCAGAAGCTGGGCCAACCGGTTCCGGAGTCGTACTTCGTCGAGGCGTCGAACAGCGGAAGGTCGCAGCCGGCGCAATGGAACACGCCGGGACGCTTCTCGCGATCGAGCGGGCTCGACCCGGCGCGCTCGGTGCCATGTTGCCGGAGCACCCGGTACTGCTCCGGCGTCAGCCGCCGCCGCCAATCCTCGTCCGGCAGGACGAACTCGAAGCGATCCTGGTCGGCACGCGCGGTGCCCTTGCCCGAGCCGATCATCAGTAGCCCTCCCGTCCAACCGAGCGCCACGCTGGCAGCCAGCAGCCCGCGTCGATCGATGCCCATCGTCAGTCCTTCGGGTCCGAACCCCAGAGCTCGCGCAGGCGCGCGTCACGACCGCAGTTGAACCGGTACCAGCGGTAGCGCACCGGATTGCGCCGCGCATAGTCCTGATGATAGTCCTCGGCGCGCCAGAACGGCGCGGCGTCGAGGATCTCGGTATGGATGGTCATGCCGGCGAAGCGCGGGTCGGCCCGAAGCGCGTCCTTCGATGCCTCGGCCAGTTCCCGCTCCTCGGCCGACGCGACGAAGATCGCGCTGCGGTACTGCGGACCGACATCGCAGAACTGCCGGTTCGCGACCGTCGGGTCGATGTTGCGCCAGTAGACGTCGAGCAGCTGCCGGTAGCCGATCCGCGCCGGGTCCCAGGTCACCTCGACCACCTCGATGTGGCCGCTGCGTCCAGAGGACACCTCCTCGTAGGTGGGATTCGCACCGGGGCCTCCGGCGTATCCCGAGACGACGTCGATCACGCCATCGAGCTTCTCGAACGGCGGCTCCATGCACCAGAAGCAGCCGCCGGCGAACACCGATCGGCGCAGGGCCGTGGGCTCGTCCGGCTGCGAACCCGGTTCGACGGCGGCTCCGGCCGCGGTCGGCGCGACCAACAGCGACAGCACCACGCTGGCGAAGACCCCACGGATCGACATGCTCGCCGGACCTCCTGGCCGCTCCCGCCTCGACGGTACGCCATCGGCGTGAACGGACCGTCGCCAATCGCCGGGGGCTTGCGTGACGACGACGCGGCCCGGTCTAGCATCCCGCCATGACCGACCACTCGACCCGGCCCCGTGCACACTCCGTCGCCGGTGACGCTGCGAGCTCATGATGACCGGTTTGGAACGGCAGCTCGCGATCGTGGTGCCGGTCGGGCCCGGCGATCCGGCCTGGCGGCAGCTGTCGCGCGATCTTGCCGCCTGTGCGGCCGGCATCCCCGTGATCGCGGTCGCCTGCGACGACGTCGATCGCGCCGCGTTGTCCCGCGAGTGGCCGGCCTGCCGCGTCGTGATGGCCGGACGGGGGAGGGCGCGGCAGCTGAACGCCGGGGCGCGCGCGGCCGATACCGAATGGCTCTGGTTCCTGCACGCCGACAGCCGGATCGACCCCCCCGCGGTCGCGGCGCTGGCCGGCGCCGTGTCGCGCGGCCGGGACGCGCTGCACTGGTTCCGGCTCGGGTTCGAGGCGGATCCGGCGCATCCGGTGCGGGTAAACGCCCTAGGGGCGTGGATCCGGAGCCGCTGGCTTGGCCTTCCGTTCGGGGACCAGGGCTTCCTGCTGCGTCGCCGGACCTTCCTGCGACTGGGCGGGTTCGACGAGCGGATCGATCGCGGCGAGGACCACGCGTTCGTCTGGCGGGCGCGCCGCGCCGGCCTTCCGCTGGTCGAGGTCCCGGCGCGAATCCTGACCAGCGCGCGCCGTTACCAGGAGCGCGGATGGCTGCGGACCACCGTCGGGCACCTCGGCCTGACCGCGATGCAGGCCTTCCGGTTCTCGAGGGGCGAACGATGACGGTCGGCATCGCGATCTTCGTCAAGACGCCCGGGCTGTCGGCCGTCAAGACCCGTCTCGCGGCCGGGCTTGGCGAAGCCGAGGCGGTGCTCTGGTACCTCGAGGCCGCCGCCGCGGTGACCGGCGTGGTCCAGTCGGTGGCCGCCGCGGCGGATGCGGTGGCCTACTACGCGGTGGCCGAGGATGCGCCGGCCGCGCGGAATCGCTGGCAGCGTCTGCCGTGCATCCTCCAGGGCGACGGTGGACTCGGCGAGCGCATGTCGCGGGTCCACGCCGAACTGGTGCGGCGCCATGGGGCGGGACTGCTGCTCGGCGCCGACCTGCCGCAGCTCGATCCGGATCACGTGCGCGCGGCCTGCGACTGGCTCGACGATCCGGCGCCGCGGATCGCGTGGGGGCCGTCGGCGGACGGCGGCTTCTGGCTGTTCGGTGCGAACCGACCGGCCGACGTCGCGCGCTGGACCGCAGTCGATTACGGGCGCGCCGACACCGGCGGACGCTTCCGTGAGGTCATGCACGATCTGGGCGCCTGGCGCACGTGGCCGGTGCGGCACGATGTCGACCAACTGCGCGACCTCGCGCCGGCGCTGCGCGAGCTCCGGGCCCTCAAGTCCCCGACCGGGGACCAGCGCCGGCTCGCGGCCAGCATGGCGTGGCGGATCCTCGGCGCGCTGGGTGGTCATGACTGAGATCGCGCCGATCGCCGAACGCCTGCTGGCGAGCGAGCCGCTGCTCCGGGGCGGCGCCTTCCTCGCGCTGCTGGCCTTGCTTCTCGTCCTGCAGCGGATTCGGCCGGTCCGCGGCGATGGCCGCCCGGCCATGCGGCAGATGGTGAACCTCGCGATCGGCGCGATCGACACGCTGGTACTGCGCCTCGTGTTCCCGGTGCTGGCGGTCGGCGTCGCGGGCCTCGCCGCCGCGTCGGGCATCGGCCTCTTCAACGTGGTCCCGGTGCCCTGGTGGCTCGCGCTGCCGATCTCGATGCTGCTGCTCGATCTCGTGATCTACCTGCAGCACCGCCTGCTGCATCGGATCGACTGGCTGTGGGCGCTGCACCGCGTGCACCACAGCGATCTCGGCTTCGACGTGACGCTCGCGGTCCGTTTCCATCCGCTCGAGATCGTGCTGTCGATGGCGATCAAGTTCGCGGTCATCGCCGCGCTCGGCGCGCCGCCGATCGCGGTGCTGCTGTTCGAGCTGATGCTGTCGCTCGGCGCCCTGTTCACGCATGCGGACGTGCGCCTGCCGCCGCGCGTCGAGCGCGTCCTGCGGCGGGTCATCGTGACCCCCGACATGCACCGCATCCACCATTCGGTGCGCCGGCGCGAAACCGACAGCAACTTCGGGTTCAACCTGTCGCTCTGGGATCGGCTGTTCGGCACCTACGTCGGTGCCCCGAACGACGCACCGGAGACGATGCCGATCGGGCTCGAGCGATTCCGCAGTCCCGGCGAGCAGGGCCTCGTCGCGCTGCTGGCGAATCCGTTCCGCCGCGGCGACTGACCGTCGACCGACGCGCCCGATCGGTCACGGCAGCGGCTGGATCACCCGGCCTCGGCGCCATCCGCGCACCGAGATCACCAGCACGCCGCCGAGCACCATCGCTCCGCCCGCGAGCAGGCGGGGGCCGAGCGCGTCGCCCCAGACCAGCACCCCGAGTGCGATCGCGATCACCGGAGCGAGCAGCAGGTACGGCGTGATCCGCGCGATCGGGTGCCGCTGGACGAGGAAGAACAGGAGGCCGTGGCCGAGCACCGACGCGACCAGCCCGGCATAGACGACCCCTCCCCAGGCCCAGGCATCGGCGTCGGGCACGCTGGCCCAGGCGCTGGACTCGAGCCACCACGAGACCGGAAGCAGCAGGGGGATGCCGAGCGCGGCACTCCAGGCCTGGAGCTCGAAGGTTCCGACGCCCTTGAGGCCGCGCATCAGCGTGGTGCCGAGGGCCAGCGTCGCCGCCGCGATCAGGGCGAGGCCAAGGGCCACGGGCGCGGCCAGCACGGTCGGGTCGAAGCCGAGCACGAGGACCCCGCCGAACGCGATCGCGATCCCGATCGCGGTCCGCCAGCCGAAGCGCTCGCCGAGCAGCCCCCACGCGAGGATCGCGCTGATCGGGATGTAGCACTGCAGCAGGATCGCGACCGACGAGATCGCCGGCGATTCGCGGAGCGCCCAGAAGTTGAATCCGAAGTGCAGCGATCCGGTCAGCAGACCGACCGCCGCGAGGCGCCCCCACTGGTCGCGCGGAACCGGCCTCAGCCACGGCAGCAGCACGACGAGGACCACGGCGAGCCGCAGCGCCGTGAACAGGAACGGGGGGATCTGCGCGAGCGCGTACGCGCTGGTCAGGAAGTTGCCGCCCCAGGCGAGGCAGACCAGCAGCACCAGCAGCAGATGGGCGAGGGGCATCCGCCAATGCTGGCACGGGGGATCCGGAGTCCCGGCTCCAATCGCCGGCACGGACGCTCGCGCGGGTCGCTGCCGGGTGCGGCCGCTCCGTGGAGCCGGATGCGGCCGTCTGGCCGGGTCGGATCCCGCTGCCCCGTTTGCCGCGGCCCGCCACCTCGGTTGCCGAGCTTCCATCGGGAACTTCACCCATGTCAGCCGGCGGCCGGGTCGCGGTACAGTTCGCCGGCTGGGGAGACCGCGGGGGAGGGATGGTGAATCCGTTCGGCTGGATCGCAACTGCGTTTCGCACCCTCACGGGCGGCGGCGAGGCGGCGCGCGCGGCCGGGATGCGAACACGGACCCGCTCGCTTGCCGACGCCTTCGAGGCGCCACGCGCGCCCGAGCCGGCGCGAGTGCCGGTGCCTCCAGTCTCGCCGCCCGCACGCGAGCGCCGGACGATGCCGCGCGAGGCGCTCGACGGACTGCGCGTGCTGGTCGTGGACGACTCCGCGACCGTGCTCGCGATCATCCGCAAGATGCTGCAGCAGAACGGGTGCACCGTGGTCGAGGCAGTGGATGCCGAAACCGGCCTCGAGCACGCGTTCGCCGATCCGCCCGACCTGATCCTGCTCGACATCGTGCTGCCGGGCATGAGCGGCTTCGTCGCGCTGCGCCTGCTGCGGAAGAACCCGCAGACCCGCGACGTGCCGGTGATCATGATCAGCGGCAACAAGCAGGCGACCGAGGAGTACTACGTGCAGCGGATCGGCGCCGACGACTTCATGACCAAGCCGTTCACGCGGGCCGAGCTGTTCGAGCGGGTGCAGCGCGTGTTCGCTGCGCGCCGGACCGCGGCCGAGGGCTGATCGGGCGCAGCAGGGCCCAAGCGTCGACGCCGCGCGCGCCGCCCGCTCAGCGATTGCGTCCTGCCCGTCGGTCGCCGGCCTCGTCCGCCAGAGAGCCGGGCTCGCCCGGCTCGGTGGCCGCAGCCTGGCGCGATGGGCCGGTCCCGAGCCGGGCCCGCGGCCTTGCCGGTTCGTCCGGGACGTTCGGCTGCCGAGGTCCGGATTTCGATCGTCGACCGGGGGTCGGCAGCGGCACGAGGTGCGCTCCGGCGCAGGCGACGATCCGATCGTCGGACGCCGCGCGGCCGGGCGAAAGTCCCGTGAGTCGCCCGAAGGCGGGCAGCACGGTGCGCCGCGGACCGCACCAGAACGCGGGAAGGCGGATCGGCGGAGCGTGCCGTTCGCGCAGCACCGCGCCCGGGTGGAGGTGACCTGCGAGCACGTGCCCGTCCGGCGCGGCGTCCGGTTCATGGCGCAGCACGAAGGGGCCGAGTCGCGTGCCGGCATCGAGGCACCGGATGCCCGGCCAGTCCGGAAGCCACCGGTCGTGGTTTCCGGCGACGAGGTCGACGGCAAGACCGGGCCGCGCCGCCAGCCAGTCGCGGAACTCGCCGATCCAGCGCGCCGTGGCGAGGGTCCGGGAATGGACCAGGTCGCCGAGCACGACCAGTCGCCGCGCCGCGTGCCGCTCGACGACGCGGTCGAGGCGCTCGAGGTCGGCCTCGGCGGACCCGCGCGGCATCGCAAGACCGGCCTCACGCAGGGCCTGGTCCTTGCCGAGGTGGAGGTCGGCGACGAAGACGGTCGCCGCGGCCGGCCACGCGAGCGCCCGCTCCGCATCGAGCAGCACGGACTCGCCGGCCAGCGTCCAGGGCATCGAGGTCGCGATCAGGGCCTGCGCTCCAGTCGGTCGGCCATGCGCCGGACGCGGTCGGTCCACTCCTCGTTCGACAGATGTCCCCGGATGCGTTCGGCCCAGAGCGGGAAAGCGAACGGCGTCAGCCGATCCGGGTGGGTCAGCACGATCCGGCGACCGCCGAGCGATTCGAGGGTCTCGCGGATCCGGGTGCGGTCGAGTTCGCGTTCGAGGGCCTCGCGTTCGGCCAGTTCGAGCAGCAGATGGTCCGGCTCGTGCTCGCGCAGCACGTCGTGGAGCAGGCTCGCGGAGGCGGCCAGCTGGCGGAGGGTCTTCGTGCGCCCCGGGAGGCCCTGCGTGACGAGGCCGGCGACCCGGGCGATCTCGCGGAAACGCCGTTTCCCGAGCTCCGCGAGATTGACGCTGGCCGCAAGATCCGTCTCGAGCGAGCCGGGTGCGAACAGGGCGAGCAGGTGGTCCGGATCGAGCGTTGGCAACCGGTGCGCGCCGACCACGAAGCCGAAATCGGTCGCCGCATAGCCGTAGCTGGCCGGGGCCAGCCGCGCGAGGCGCGCGGCGACGAGCGCGGCGAGGCCCTCGTGCGCGCTTCGGCCGGCCATCGGATAGACGAACAGCTGTTCGCCGTCACGGCCACGGATCCTTTCGACCAGCAGCTCGTCGGAGGCCGGCAGGTGGGAGTCGCGCGCCTGTCGCTCGAGCAGCGGCCGCAGTCGTTCGAGTTCGGGCTCGGAGGCCCCGCGGCACGCGAGCAGCGCGCGCATCGTATCGGCAAGCTCCGTCGAGAGCGGCATCCGGCCGCCGATCCAGCGCGGGACGATCGCGTGTCGGGAGCCGGCCGGCCGGACCCACGCGACGAGCTCGCGGACGCGGACCAGCTCGAGCGCGCGCCCAGCGAACAGGAAGCGATCGCCGACCTTGAGCCGCGCCACGAACGACTCCTCGATCTGTCCGAGGGTGGCTCCGTTGCGATACTTCACGACGATCTCTGCGTCGGCGACGATCGTGCCGACCTGCATGCGCTGCAGACGGGCGATCCGCGGCGAGGCGATGCTCAGCCAGCCGTCGCGCTCGGTCACGCGGCGGAAGTCGGGATAGCCCGACAAGGCCTCGCCGCCGCGCGTCACCAGCGCCAGGACGCGGTCCCAGTCGCGGGGCGACAGGTCCTGGAACGCGTCGGTCGCGCGCGCTTCCGCAAGCAGGTCCTCGGCCCGGATCGGACCTGCGAGGGCGCTGGTCACGACATGTTGCGCGAGCACGTCGAGGCAGCCGCGCGGCGGCCTGCGCGGCTCGATCCGGCCGGCCGCGAGCGCCCGGCGGGCCGCCGCGATGTCCAGCAGCTCGAGCGCATGCGTCGGCACGCACAGGATGCGGCTCGGCTCGCCGGGCCGATGCCCGCTGCGCCCGGCGCGCTGGGCCAGTCGCGCGACGCCCTTCGGGCTGCCGATCTGGATCACCTGCTCGACGCAGGGCAGATCGATGCCGAGATCGAGACTCGAGGTCGCGACGACGCAGCGGATGCGCCCGGCCCGCAGACCCTGCTCGACCGACTCGCGCGCGGCGCGATCGAGCGAGCCGTGGTGCAGCGCGAGTCGTTCGGGCGCGTCGGTCCAGACCGAGGCGAGCGCCTCGTGCCAGAGCTCGGCCTGGGCGCGGGTATTCGTGAACACGATCGTCGAGCGCGCGGCGGCGATCGCCGCGGCAACGCCGGGCAGCTGGACCAGTCCCAGATGCCCGGCCCACGGGAAGCGCGAGACCGAGGCCGGAAGCAGGCAGTCGACGTCGATCCGCTTGTCGGATCGCCCGACGATCACCCGCCCGACGCGCCCGGGACCCAGCAGCGCTCGCAGCGCGGATTCCGGATCACCCAGCGTCGCCGACAGTCCGAGCACGGCGGGTCCGCGACCGTCGTGCGCCGGCGCGGCGAACCGTCGCAGGCGCTCGAGGTTCAGCGCGAGCAGGACCCCGCGCTTGCCACCGACCAGCTCGTGCCATTCATCGACCACCACCGTGCCGGTCGCGGCGAACCGGCTCCCGGCCTCGCGGTCGGCGACGAGCAGCGCGAGCGACTCGGGCGTCGTCACCAGCGCGTCGCAGTCGCCACGGCGAACGCGGATGCGTTCGCGGCTTCCGGAATCCCCGTTGCGGACCAGGACCCGCCAGTCGAGGCCGGCCAGCGCGGCCGCCTCGGAGATCGCGCGCGCGGTGTCGCTGGCGAGCGCCCGCAGCGGCGCGATCCAGAGCAGGCGTGGGCCGGTCGCCGCGGCGGTCCCGCGGGCACCGGCCGATCGGCCGATGTCGGCCGCGAGCGCGCCGCCGAGCGCTGCCCAGGTCTTGCCGGTGCCGGTCGCAGCGTGGATCACCCCGGACCCGCCATCCAGCACGTGTCGCCAGGTCTCGACCTGCCATGCGAACGGCGCGAGGCCGCGGGCGCGAAAGGCCTCGATCAGCGGGCGCAGCCGGGGATCGGCGTCGTCGTGCGCAGGCGTCGGTGACCTCGGCCGGCTCACGGGGATACGGACGGCGACCATCTCAGCCGCCTCCGGCGATCGCGCGCAGGGTCTCGAGGCGATCGGCTTCCGCCGCCGGCTTGTCGTGCCGCCAGCGGAGGATTCGAGGGAAGCGGACGGCGATGCCCGACCGGTGGCGGCTGGATCGCTGCACGCCCTCGAAGGCCAGTTCGAACACCTGCACCGGTTCGACCCGGCGGACCGGACCGAAGCGCTCGACCGTGTGCGCCCGGATCCAGCGGTCGAGCCGCACGATCTCGGCGTCGTCGAGGCCGGAATAGGCCTTCGCGACCGGCAGCAGCGCGTCGCGATCCCAGAGCGCGAACGTGTAGTCGGTATGCAGGCCGGCGCGACGGCCGCGCCCGGCCTGCGCGTAGACCAGCACCGCGTCGACGGTCAGCGGGTCGAGCTTCCATTTCCACCAGTCGCCACGACGCCGCCCAGGGCGGTAGCTCGAATCGAGCCGCTTCAGCATCAGACCCTCGACGCCGTGCGCGCGCGCAGTCTCGCGCAATGCGCGCAGTCCGGCCCAGTCCTCGGCGGCGAGGATCGGCGAGAGCCCGATCGCCGGCGGTGCGTCCGCGAGCAGCCGCTCCAGGCGGGCGCGCCGGTCCCGCAACGGCTGCGCGCGCAGGTCGCGGTCGTGCTCGCGCAGCAGGTCGTAGGCGAGGAACCGCACCGGGCACTCGGCCAGCAGCGTCGCGCCGGGCCTGCGTCGGTTGACCCGTCGCTGCAGCCGCGCGAACGGCAATGGGCCGTCGCCGCGCCAGGCCAGCAGCTCGCCATCGAGGACGACGCCCGGCGGCATCGCCCGCGCCGCCTGCTCGATCTCGGGGAACCGCCCGTCGAGCGCCTCGTCGCCGCGCGACCACAGCCAGGCGCCGGCCGTGCCGCGGACGATCTGGGCCCGGATCCCGTCCCATTTCCACTCCGCCAGCCAGGCATCGCGCTCGCCCAGCGCCTCGACCGGCTGGTCGAGCCCGGACGCGAGGCAGAACGGGACCGGTCGCGCGGTGTCGGCGGCCGCGGTCTCATCGGGCGCGACCAGCGCGTCGAATGCCGCGGCCGAGGGCGACCAGTCGCCCGCGAGCCGCTCCGCGACGCGTGCCGGCGGCAGACCCGCGTGCTCGGCGATCGCGCGGACCACGAGCCCGCGCGAGACGCCCACCCGCAACGCGCCGGTCAGGAGCTTGAGCAGCACGAAGCGCTCGGACGGACCGAGCGCCTCGATCCAGCCGCGCACGATGGCGGCTCGCTGGTGCTCGTCGACCGTCCTCAGGCGGACGATTCGGCGAACCCAGTCCGCAAGGCCGGCCGCCGGGGCGTGGTCCGGGTCCGGGTTGGCCGCGACCGCGAGCAGCGCCACCGTCTCCGCGAGATCGCCGACGTGCGCATGGCATTCGTCGACCAGCCAGTCGGGCAGGCCGGCGGATTCGGCAGCCAGCCGCTTCAGCTGCGCCGGCGCCAGCACCCGCGACAGGCGCGCTCCCGCGAGCAGGTGGACGCCCCACGCGGCGTCTCCGGAATCCGCGGCGGCCAGCCAGCGCCGCAGCGCGGCGAGCTTCGCCGACGTCGCGGTCGATCGGTCGAACGCGGCGTAGAGTTCGGCGAACGCGCGCATCAGGCGGAACCCTCGTCGCGGGCGAAGTCGGAGCGCAGCGCCGCCGCGTCGATCCCGGACTCGCGCAGGTGGCGCACGAAGGCGTCGGCGTCGCCGTGCATCGCCAGCACGCGCCGCGCACCGCTGTCGTGGACGGTCGCGAGGAGCCCTGGCCAGTCGGCGTGATCGCTCAGCACGAAGCCGAGGTCGTAGCCGCGCCGGCGTCGGTGGCCGCGCACCTGCATCCAGCCCGACGCGAAGCCGAGCGAGGCGTCGCGGAACCGGCGCATCCACGGGGTGCCTGCGGCCGAGGGCGGGGCGAGGATCAGTTCGCCGGCGAAATCCCGGCCGCGCGGCGCGTCGGAGACCGGCCGCGTCGGCAGCATCGGCACGCCGGCCTGCCGATACGCGTCGACGAGGGCTGCCATCGCGCCGTGCAGATGGACCGGCCGATCGGTCAGGCGGGCGAGCTCGGCGAGCAACCGCTGGGCCTTGCCGAGCGCATAGCAGCAGAGGACGGCCGGAATCCTCTCGCGAACGCAGGCGTCCCACCACGCCAGCACCTCGAGCGCGACCCGCTCGGCCGGCGGCCAGCGGTAGACCGGCAGCGCGAAGGTCGCTTCGGTGACCAGCACGTCGCATCGGACCGGCTCGAACGGGGCGCAGGTCGGATCGGGGTCGCGCTTGTAGTCGCCGGTCACGACCCAGACCTCGCCGTCCGCCTCGATCCGGACCTGGGCGGAGCCGAGGATGTGGCCGGCCGGATGCAGGCTGACGCGCGCCGAGCCGAGGTCGAATCGTTCGCCGTAGGCGCGGCCCTCGATCGGTGCCAGCGAGCCGAGTCGCAGGCGCAGCAGTTCCAGGCCCTCGGATGCCGCGATGTATCGCGCGCTTCCGGCACGCGCGTGGTCGGCGTGGGCGTGCGTCAACACCGCGCAGGGCACCGGTCGCCACGGATCGATGTGGAAGTCGCCGGCCCGGCAGTACAGGCCGGCTGCGGTCATTTCGATCAGGGCCATGGGGCTGCCGGAGGTCGGTGCGGTCCACCGCGCCCGGGTTGTACGGCGCGCGGCGTCCACGCCGCGTCGGCGCCGGCCGCGCTAGGCCGCCGCCACGCGGTCGGGGCCCGGGTCGGGCGCGAGCGAAGCCGCGGCGGCGAACTGAAGACGCGCAAGTTCGGCGTAAAGACCGCCCTTGGCCACCAGCTCCGCATGTCGGCCGACGTCGACCACCCGCCCGCGGTCCATCACCACGATCCGGTCCGCGCGCAGCACGGTCGCCAGCCGATGCGCGATCACGATCGTGGTGCGGCCGGCCATCAGCCGCTCCAGCGCCTGCTGCACCAGCGCCTCGCTGTGCGCGTCGAGCGCCGACGTGGCCTCGTCGAGCAGCAGGACCGGCGCATCCTTGAGCAGTGCCCGGGCGATCGCGATCCGCTGCTGCTGGCCACCCGAAAGGCGGACGCCGCGCTCGCCGAGGTGGGTCCGATAGCCGTCCGGCTGATCGCGCAGGAAGCCGTCGGCCTCGGCGGCGCGGGCGGCGGCGACGATCTCGGCGTCGCTCGCGTCGGCCCGCCCGAGCGCGATGTTCTCGCGCGCCGACGCGCCGAAGATCACCGGATCCTGCGGCACCAGCGCGATCGACCCGCGCAGCCACTCGAGCGGCAGGGTCCGGAGGTCCCGCCCGTCGAGCCTGAGCGCGCCACCCTGCGGGTCGAAGAAGCGCAGCAGCAGCTGGAAGACCGTGCTCTTGCCGGCACCCGAAGGACCGACCAGCGCCACGGTCTCGCCGGGCTCGATCGCGAGCGTGAAGCCGTCGAGGGCCGGCGCATCGGGACGCGAGGGATAGCAGAAGCGCACGTCGTCGAAACGGATCTCGCCGCGCGCCCGCGCCTCCGGCGCGCTCGCGCCCGGCGCGTCGACGATCGCGGGTCGCGTCGCGAGCAGTTCGCCGATCCGTTCCATCGCGCCGGCCGCCCGCTGCACGTCGCCCCAGACCTCGCTGAGCGCGCCGACCGATCCGGCCAGGATCAGCGCGTAGAGCACGAACTGGCCGAGCAGGCCCGGGGTCATCTCGCCGGCGATCACGGCGCGCGCGCCGACCCACAGCACCGCCGTGACCGCCCCGAACACCAGCAGGATCACGAGCGCGGTCAGCAGCGCGCGCATCGCGATCCGGCGGCGCGCGGTCCGGAGCAGGGCATCGACGCGGCCGGCGAACCGCGACGCGGTCGCGCGCTCGCGCACGAACGACTGGATCGTGTGGATCGCGCCGAGCGTCTCGCTGGCCTCCGCGGCGACGTCGGCGATTCGATCCTGGCTGCGCCGCGACAGCTCCCGGACCTTGCGACCGAACAGGATCATCGGC
The DNA here is from genome assembly GCA_002995625.1 of Lysobacteraceae bacterium. Taxonomy (GTDB): domain Bacteria; phylum Pseudomonadota; class Gammaproteobacteria; order Xanthomonadales; family Ahniellaceae; genus UDEA-SF1. The sequence goes on from PVBP01000002.1 coordinate 67,438, forward strand.
AGCAGCACCAGCGGGATCACCAGCGCGGCATAGGCGGCGAGCTTCGGGCTGGTCCAGACCAGCAGGGCGGCCGCGCCGAGGAAGGTGACGAGGCTCCGCACCGCGACCGAGGCGCTCGATCCGACCACGGTCTGGACCAGTTCGGTGTCGGTCGTCAGCCGCGACTGGATCTCGCCGATCCGGGTGCGCTCGTAGAACCCCTGGTCGAGCGCGAGAAGGTGGTCGTAGACCGCGCGCCTCAGATCGGCGACGACCCGTTCCCCGAGCATCGAGACGAAGGCGAAGCGCAGCGCGGTCGCGAGCGCGAGCACCGCGGCGACGCCGAGCAGCGCGACGAAGTAGCGGTCGATGAAGCCCGCGTCCGCGGCCGAGAAGCCGTGGTCGATCATCTGCCGGACCGCGTAGGGCAGCGCCAGCGTCGCGCTCGACGACACCAGCAGCGAGACCAGCCAGCCGGCGACGAGCCGGGGCTGACGCCGGACGTACGGCCAGGCGGCCGCGAGCGGCCTGAGACCGCGGCTGCTGACGGGACGCTCGGAGGTGTCGCTCACGGGCGGATGCGCGCGGGCGGGGAAGGGGACATTGCGAGGGGCTGGTGACGCGGAGCCTTGGATTGTAGGTCGCGCGGCGGTCCGGATCGGGGAAAATCGCACGATGTCCCCTGAACGCTTCGCCGGCATCGACCGGCTCTACGGCGCCGGCACGGTCGCGCGGCTGGCCCGCGCGCACGTGGCCGTCGTCGGGATCGGTGGCGTCGGATCCTGGGTGGTCGAGGCCCTCGCGCGTTCCGGGGTCGGCCGGCTGACGTTGATCGATGGCGATGCGGTCTGCCTGTCCAACGTGAATCGGCAGGTCCACGCGATCGATGGCGCGTTCGGGCGGCCCAAGGTCGAGGTGATGGCGGAGCGCGCGCGCGCGATCGCGCCCGATCTCGGCGTGCACGCGATCGAGGCATTCGCGCTGCCGTCGAATCTGCGCGAGCTGCTCGGCGAGGATCTCGACTGCCTCGTCGATGCGTGCGACACGATCCGGGCGAAGGTGGCCCTGATCGCGCACGCCAGGCGTCGAAAGCTCCCGGTGGTCACGATCGGCGCCGCCGGTGGGCGCGTCGATCCGGCCCGGATCGGCTGCCGCGACCTCGCCAAGACGGTCGCCGATCCGCTGCTGGCCGAGGTCCGCCGGCGTCTCCGGGACGAGCACGGCTGGACCCGCAATCCGAAGCGCTACTTCGGTGTCCCGGCGGTCTACTCGCTCGAGCAGCCGCGCTACGTCCAGCCCGACGGCAGCGTCGGCTGCCGGCGGGAGCCGATCGCCGGCGAGGCGCTGCGACTCGACTGCGCCGGCGGATTCGGCGCCGCGGCGCACGTGACCGCGAGCTTCGCGATGCACGCGGTCGCGCGCGTGATCGGGCGCCTGCTCGAGCGGGAGATCGCCTGAGGCTGCCGCGACGGCGCGTTTGTCGGCCACCTGGGCTTCGTCGATACTCGCGGGCCAGTCACCGCGTGACCGACACGTGACCGCCCTGATCCACCGTTCGTTCGCCGCCCTGCCCTCGGAGCGCCTCGCCAACGGCCAGCCGGCCGCGCTCGAAGCCGGCTTTGCCGTCGACGCCCCGATCGTGCTGGACTTCGATGCCTCGCTCGAGCTGATCCGCCGCGACGACGGCCTGAGGCACTACGCGCGCAACCTGCGACAGGACGGCCTCGCTCCGTCTTGGCTTCCGCGCGGCAGCTACCGCGTCGGCTGGCACTGCGCCAGGCTCGACCTGCCGCCCGGCCGCTACATCGCGCGCATCGGCCTGTGGGATCGTCGGCTCGGCGAGTCGAGGTTGCGGGCGGTCGCCGAGCATCCGTTCTCGGTCGAGGGGGAGGCGGCGGGCAAGGGATCCGACGGCGCGTGGACGCTGGCCTCGGAAGGCCCGGTGGAACTCGACCGGCTGAGCTGGCGCAAGGGCCCGACGGACTGGTTCTACAAGCATTTCGACCATGCCGCGCCGACCGTCATCAGCTACATGCTCGGTGACGCGCCGGAGCTGCGCGGGCGGATCCTGGACGTCGGCTGCGGGGACGGCATCACCGATCTCGGGATCGCGCTGCGCACCGAGCCCGAGTGCCTCTACGGCGTCGATCCGTTTCGCGGCTACGAGCGGCTCCCCGAGATCCTCGCGGCGAACCAGCTCGACCCGTCGGTGATCCCGGACTGCCTGCGGTTCCTGCCGGCCGACGCGAACCATCTGCCGTTCGACGACGACAGCTTCGACGTGGTGCTGTCCTGGGGTTCGGTCGAGCACATCGCCGGCGGCTACCACCAGGCCCTGCTCGAGATGCGCCGGGTCCTGCGCGACGGCGGACTGCTGTTCATCCATCCCGGGCTTTACTACTCGAGCATCGGGCACCACCTCGGCGAGTTCAGTCCCGAACCGCACGTCCACCTGAAGCACGATCCGGAGACGCTGCGGCGCATGGTGCTCGAAGGCACCCCGAACTACATCGATCGCGCCGGCGAGTTCGCCAGTCCCGCGCAGTACTGGCAGTGGTACACCGAGCTGAATCCGATCACCGTGGACCGCTTCGAGCAGGAACTCAGGATGCTGGGGTTCGAGTTCCGACGCGCCGCGCTGCGAACCGACGAGCGCATCGACTACAGCCCCGAACTGCAGCGCTATCCGCTGCTGCACCTCGGCATCGCCGAGCTGTACCTCGCTTGCGTGCTCCGGAAGCCGGCCCGGCCGGCCGGATTCCGCGCGCTGCCGTTGGGCACCGTGGAGGCACCGTCGTGAGCGCCGCGGAACCGGGGTGGCTCGTCGCGCGCGGCGCGCGCCCGGGGTCTCGGCGCGGTTCGCGGGGCCTGTCCGTCTGGATGCTGGTCGGGCTCGCGGCTGCCGCGTGCCATCCGGCCTGCGCGGCGACACCAAAGGAGCGGGCCGTGGACGAAGTCGAGGTGCGGGTGACCTGGCGCGAGCGGATGCTGCTGCCGCCGGGCGCGCGGCTCGAGGTCACGATCGAGGACGTCGCGCGCGCCGATGCGCCGTCGGAGGTGCTGGCGCGGATCGTCGTCGACGATCCGCCCCCACCACCGGTGCGCGTGCGGCTGCCGCTGGCCGGCATCGACCTCGCGCCGGCGCGCCGCCCGGTGGTTCGCGCACGGGTCACGGTCGACGGTCGCTTGCGCTTCACGACCGACCGGCATTATCCGCTGCCGGCGGCGCCCGGATCGATGCCGCTCGAGATCGTGCTGGTCGGTGTCGGCGGGCGCGCGCCGTCGGTCGATGGCCAGCGGCCGACCCCCGACGCGTCGCTGACGAACACCTACTGGCGGCTGCTCTCGATCGACGATCGCGCGGTCGCCGTCGAGGCGGGGTCGCGCGAGCCGCATCTCGTGATCGCCGATGTCGATGGACGGCTCGGCTGGCGCGGGACGGTCGGCTGCAACCGCCTGTTCGGCACGGTCGAGATCGACGGCCACGCGATCCGTTTTCCGCCGACCGGCGCGGCGACGCTGATGGCCTGCCCGCCGGGACTCGCGGAACTCGAACGCGGGCTCGCCGAGGCGCTGGACGCTGCGACGCGCTGGCAGATCTCCGGCAACCGGCTGGCGCTGATCGACGCCGGCGGGCGCACGCGGCTCGTCGCCGAGGCGGTCCATCTGCGCTGACACGGACGCCTTGCGCCGCGGTGCTCGAGCCTCCGGCGTCGGCCGGCCCCGTCGATCGAATCAAGGCCGCGAGTAGCCCCAGGCCTGCATCCGGCCGTCCCGATAGGGCATGACGCCGTGGAAGGGCCTCGGGTCATCGTCGAAGACCAGCGGCAGGAAATGCCGGTCGCCCTCCCACAGCGGCAGGTCGAGCAGGCGCTCGCGCGGAACCCACTCGAGCGTGCCCTCGGCGTTGCGGCGCGGCGGTTCGCCGGTCCACCGGTCGACGAGGAACACGAAGCCGAACCAGTCCTCGCCCCCGCGTCCGAAGCCGGGCCAGCTGATCGTGCCGCGGAGCCGCATTCCGAGCACCTCGATGCCGGCTTCCTCGGCCAGTTCGCGCCGCATGCCCGCCGCCACGTCCTCGCCGCCTTCGAGCTTGCCGCCAAGGCCGTTGTACTTGCCGCGGTGGTGGTCGCCCGGACGCGCATTGCGGTGAACCATCAGCACCCGGCGCGAGTCCGGCGACAGGACGTAGCCCAGCGTGGCCAGGATCGGCGTGAACGGCATCTTGCGGAGACCGACGGACGAGGCGGTCGCGACGCTGATGCCGCGCCGGGCCGAAGTCAAGCCATCGGACGTCCGATCGCGCCGACGACCCGCCGTTCGAGCCACGCGACGAGCTCGGCAGCGCTGGCACCGCCGCGCGTGTATCCGAAGGCATGCTCCGGATCGAGTTGCCGATCGAGCCAGATGCCGCCCTCGGCCGCGACGGGCGGGCGCGTCGCGGCCAGCCACAAGGCCGTGTCGGCGCCCTGGTCGGCCGATCGCAGGTAGCGCGCGAGGGCCCGGCGAAAGCCGGGCAGGGCGGTCCGAACGCCGTCGGTATCGACCCAACCCGGATGCATCACGTGGGCGACCGGAGCCGCCGGACCCAGGCCGTTCCAGTACCGCGTCAGTTCGACCTGGGCGCGCTTGTGCTGCGCGTAGGCCATGAACCCGTCGTGGCCTGCGGCGTCCGCCGCCTCGAGCGCCGCGAGATCGAGGCGCGCGCCGTACATTCCGCCCGAGCTCATCGAGATCACGAGGCTGCGCCCGTCGATGGCCTTCGCGGTGCGGAGCGACTCGACGAGCGCGTAATGGTTGACGAGGTTGGTCGCGAGGCTCGTTTCGAGGCCTTCCGCGGTGCGGGAGTAGTCGTGGCGCATCACGCCGACGTTGGCCACCACGACGTCGACCCGACCGCCGTCGACGATCGCACCCGCAGCCGCGCGGACCCGTGCGATCGAGGCAAGGTCGACCTGGAGGGTTTCGACCCGGCCCGGTGAGGCGACTGGCTCGGCGGCGAGCGTTGCGAGCCGGGACGGGTCGCGGGCGATCGCGACGACCGCGGCTCCGGCTCGGGCCGCGCCCAACGCGATCGCCCGACCGATGCCGCCGGTCGCGCCGGTCACGACCCAGCGCTGCCCGCGGAAATCGAGCCGGGGTTGCCCGGGATCGGGGACCCGCGCGCGGAAGCCGAGGACCGAGAAGGCCCGGAAGAATCGGGCGTAGAAGAACAGCGCGGCGAGCGGCTTCAGCATCGCGCGAGCGTGCCAGCGCCCGGCGCAAGGGCCCGTGAGCGCGGTGCCCGGGGGGACGCGGGCCGCGTCCGGCGAGATGGATCGCTGCCCGCCGGGCGGGCGGTCAGGTGCCCCGGGACCCGAGGCGGACCAGCAGCTGTTCGATCCAGCCGGGCAGCACGCTCAGCAGGCGATCGTGGCGCTGGGCCTTCGCCAGGGCCGGCGCCACGTCGTCGCGCAGGCGCCCATACTCGCCCTGCAGCGTGATCAACGTGGTCTTGAGCTTGGCCAGTTCGACCTCGAGCGACCGCCGGCTCGCCTCGGCCTGGCTCGCGGCAGCGGCGAGTTGCGCCCGCAGCGTCTCGTTCTCGGCAGCCAGCGCGTCGGTCCGCTGGTCATCGGCGGGACGTGTGAGGGAGAGGTCCGAAAGGCGCGACTCGAGCTCGTGGATCCGGCCCTCCGCCCGGCGCAGCTGGGCGATCGACTCGTCGCGCTGGCGCTGCAGGTCGACCATGCGCTTCAGCTGGTCGCGGGCCTCCTGTTCGCGCTGCTCGAGGAGGGACTGGAGCTGTTCGACCATGAACCGGGCTCCCTCGAGATCGGACGCGGTCGCGGGTTCCTGCATGTCGTTCGCCTCCAGCGCGATTCCGAAAGACGCGAGTTCCGCGTTGTACGCCTCCGTGACGGCCGCGGCGTTGATGTGGGTTCGATCGAACATCCTGGTCCCCAAGCTGTGGCGTCGCCCGAGGAAGGGAGCAAGCGGCGTGCCAGCCGTACCGTGGCCCGGAACCCGCGGTCGGCCGGCCGCGGACAGCGGTTTCACCGGCGCAGGCCTGCGACGGTCGAACGCGCGGCGGACATCGAAATGCGCGATGCGTCACATATTGACCCGTCGCGTCCGTGGCCGTCGGCGGACTCGGCGCGGTCTCCGAACGCCATGACCGCGGTATGCGGACATCCCAAGCCCGCACCCGGCATGAGCTGGTCTCATTAATTTGACATAATCTACATTACACGCACTGATCCCGCGATCGCCACGGATCAGGGCCGCTCCGATCGGGCCTCGGATTCGACCGCACCAGCCAGGATCCGCTGCGCCGCTTCCGCGAGGATCGCTTCCTCGTCGACCGCGACGCGCCGGATCGCCACCGCGCTGTGGTCCGCATCGATCCGCCAGCCGCCGCGGGCGTTCGACCCGCGGTCGATCGAGGCGCCGATCCAGTTCAGTCCCTCGACGACCCGCTCGCGGACCGCCGACGCGTGCTCGCCGATGCCGCCGCTGAAGGCCAGCACGTCGATCCCGCCCATCGCCGAGATCGCGGCGCCGGCCTCGACGACGACGCGGTGCACGAACACGTCGACCGCGAATGCGGCCAGCGGATCGTCGCTCTCGAGCAGCGTGCGCATGTCGCCACTCAGCCCCGACAGGCCCAGCAGCCCCGATTCCCGGTACAGCATGCGCTCGACCGCGTCGGGCCCGCCGCCGTCCCGCACGAGGTCGAGCACGAGCGCCGGGTCCAGCGACCCGCACCGGGTCGCCATCACGAGGCCGTCGAGCGCGCTCCAGCCCATGCTGTGATGCACGCTGCGGCCCGCCGACACCGCGGTCAGGCTGGCCCCGCCGCCAAGGTGCGCAATCAGCACGCGGCCGGCTGCCAGCCGCGGCTCGCGCTCGCCGAGTCGCCTCATGACGGATTCACAGGCGAGACCGTGAAAGCCGTAGCGCACGCGGCCCCGTTCGGCGTGTGACCTCGGCAGCCCATAGACCCGCGCCCGCTCGGGGATCGTCGCGTGGAAGGCCGTATCGAAGCAGCCGACCTGGACCAGTTCCGGCCGCCGCCCGGCGATCGCGCGGATCGGCGCCAGGTTGACCGGCTGGTGGAGCGGGGCCAGCGGTGCCAGTGCCACCAGCCGATCCAGGATGGACCGGTCGATCCGCACCGGCGTTGTGAACTCGCGCCCGCCGTGCACGATCCGGTGGCCCGCGGCGGCGAGCCGCAGGCCGCGAGCGGTGCACCAGCGATCGACCGCCTCGAACAGGAGCCCCGGCGCGTCGGCGATTGAAGCCGACGCCTGCCCGTCGATGACCAACGGGGCCGGTTGCCCGCCGGCCGTGCCGGAGGTCGCAGCCAGGACGACCCGCTCGCCCGCCCCGTCCGCTTCGAGGCGCCCGCGCAGCAACTCGGCCGGGGGACCGCCGTCGGCTGCGAGCCCGAACAGCGCGAACTTGAGGCTGGTCGAGCCGGCGTTCAGCGCGAGGACGGCCGGACGCATCGCGTCGATCCGCTACAGCGCGGCGCGCGCCGCCGCGAGGGCCTTCGAGTCCCGCCACCGGACGTACAGCGCGGCGACGGCGCAGGACGACAGCCGCGCGGACAGCGGATCCGCGCGACTGGTCAGGATCACCGGCACCCGCGCTCCGATCGCGATGCCGGCCGACTCCGCGCCGCCGAGGAACGACAGGCTCTTGGCCAGCATGTTGCCGGCTTCGAGGTCCGGCGCCACCAGCACGTTGGCGCGACCGGCGACCGGAGATTCGATCCCCTTGAGGCGCGCCGCATCCGGGCTGATCGCGTTGTCGAGCGCCAGCGGTCCGTCGAGCACCCCATCCGTGATCTGGCCCCGGTCGGCCATCTTGCACAGGGCCGCCGCCTCGATCGTCGAAGGAATCTTCGGATTGACGCTCTCGGTCGCGGACATGATCGCGACCCGCACCGGATCGAAACCGAGCGCCTGCGCGAGCTCGATCGCGTTCTGGACGATGTCGCGCTTCTCGATCAGCCCGGGCGCGATGTTGACCGCCGCGTCGGTGATGATCAGCGGGTCCGCGCGGCCGGGAAGATCCATCACGAAGCAGTGGCTCATCCGTCGGCCGGTGCGCAACCCGGCCCGCTCGTCGACCACCGCGTGCAGCAGTTCGTCGGTGTGGATCGATCCTTTCATCAGCGCCGCCACCCGTCCCGCGCGGGCCAACTCGGCGCCCTTCGCCGCCGCGGCGTGGCTGTGCGGGACGTCGAGGCATTCGACGCCATCGAGCCCGACGCCGATGTCGGCCGCGAGGCGCAGGACCCGCGCCATCGGCGCGATCACGACCGGCCGGATCAGTTCGGCCCGCATCGCCGCGACCGCGCTCTCGAGCGAGGGTCGATCGCAGGGATGCACCACCGCGGTCGGCAGCGGGTCGATGTCGCGGCAACGTTCGAGCAGCCGCTGCCAGCGCTCGATCCCGTGGATCGGATTCATCTGACGCTCCCGTCCGTGGCCGGGTCCTCGCGGCTCACGTTGCATTTCCGACCACCGCCAGCCGGACGCCTTCGCGAAGCCGGGCATCCGGGAAGACCACGACCCGTTCGCCGGCCTCGAGCCCGGAGAGGACCTCCGCGTGCTCCGGGCCGCGGCGGCCGACGCCGACCGCGCGCTCGCGCGCCCTGCCCCGCTCGTCGACGTAGACGTACCAGTCGCCCTGCCGTCGGAACAGCGCCGCGGCCGGGACGCGCAGCGCATCGTCGCGACGCCAGGTGACGAACGCCACCTCGACCCGGAAGCCGTCCGCGAGGCGCGACCAGTGCACGCCGTCGCCCTCCGGATCGAGGATCACGCGCACGCGCTGTTCCTCGACCCCGAGCGCCGAGACCTTCGTGAAGCCACCGGGCTCGACGCGCCGGACTCGCGCGCGCAACTCGCCTTCCCCGCCCCAGCGCAGGATCCGCGCGGGCTGTCCGGCCTCGACCGACACCGCCTGCGTCGACAGGACCTCGACCACGATCTCGAGCCGGCGCGGGTCGCCGATCTCGATCACCGCGGTTCCGGGCGACACCGGGCTCGCGCTCTCGATCAGCCGGCGGACCACGACGCCATCCACCGGCGACGGGATCGCGACCACCTTCGGTCCGCCGCCGAGCCCCTGGTCGGCGAGCACCGCCTCGAGCGCGCGCGCGCGGTGCCGGGCGGCCAGAAGCTCGGCACTTGCGGCGCGCAGCGCCGCGGCGTCGCGCGCCTCGGCTGCCCTGGCGGCCTCGACCGCACTGTCGGCGACGAGACGGCGTTCGTGCAGACCGGCGACCCGGCTGGCCTCGCTTCGGCTCAGCGCCGCAGCGGCCTCGATCGCCCGGCGCTGGGACTCTGCGGCGCGCGTGATCTCGTGGGCTGCGGCGAGTTCCGCCGCCAGCCGGGAACGGGTCGCGGGGTCCAGCAAGGCGGCCGTCGCCGGCTCGATCTCGGCGACCGTCTGCCCGGCCGTGACCGGATCACCCTCGCGCAGGCTCACGCGGCGGAGCGTGCCGGCGACCGGTGCCGAGACCAGCCAGCGCTCGACCAGCCGCGTGCGGCCTTCCTCCTCGAAGCCGATCTCGATCGGCCCCCGGCTGACTTCGCGGACCTCGACCAGCAGCGGCGATGGTCGAAAGGCCCATGCCAGGGCGATCAGTACCAGAACGGCGGCAGCGGCAAGCACCAGGCCGCGGCGGGTCATCGGGAATGCTCTGCTCATTCGCGGGTCTTCAGCACTTCGATCAGGTCGAGCCGGGCGACACGCCGCCTGACCACCAGCGCGGACAGCAGCGCCGAGGCGATCATCGCGGCAGTGGCGAGCGCGTAGGTCCCGGGACTCACGATCACCGGGATCCGGAACAGGTCCGAGGCCAGCTGGCTGCCCATGTACCAGACGAGCCCCTGGCCGACGAGGAAACCGAGCGGGATCGCCAGTGCCAGCAGCACCGCGAGCTCGCCGAGCAGGATGTACGACACCTCGCCACGGGTGAATCCGAGCACCCGGAGGCTCGCGAGCTCGCGCCCCCGCTCCGACAGCGCGACCCGCGCCGCGTTGTAGACGACGCCGAAGTTGATCACGAGCCCGAGCAGCAGCGCGACGAAGGTGAAGGTCAGCATGCTCTCGCCGATCGACTCGTGCACGTTGCGGATCTCGAGTTCGCGCACGCCGAGGCCGGCGACGCGTGGCCGGCGCTCGAGCTCGGCCTCGACCGCGTCGCGCCGGTCGGCCGCGACCCGCAGACGGGCGCCGCCGATCAGGTCGCCTTCCCCGAGAGCCCGGTTCAGCGCGTCGAGCGTCATGTAGCCCTGCACGCCGATGTATTCGCTGGTGAACCCGACCACCGGCAATCGAAGCGTCCGACGGCGGCCTTCGAGCACCTGCACCTCGACGGGGTCCCCGGGGCGGATGCCGAGGATCTCGCCGAGCTGGTCGGTCATCAGCAGCCCGTGCTCCGGGATCGGTGCCGCGCGCAGGTCGCGATTGACCGGCCGCTTGAGGATCCCGGCCGGGTCGAGTCCCTCGATCACGGTGCGCTGCGCGCGCGTGCCGTGCCGCATGACCACCGGCACGAAGCGAAACGGCTCGACGCGCTCGACGCCGGGCAGGCCCGCGATCTCCCCAAGCGCGACGCGGCCGACCGGCTCGACGAAGTTGACGCCCAGATCGTTGCGCTGCGCCAGCCGGAACTGCACGTCGACCATCCAGTCGATCGCGTCGTTCTGGAAGCGCCCGATCATCACGATCGCGCACGCCAGCGCGAGACCCACGATCGAGAGCAGCGCCTTGAACGGCCGCCGCTCGATCTGCCGGACGATGATCCGGGTCGGCTGGCCGAGCCGACCGAACCATGGCAGCCGCTCGATCGCGCTCGGGCGGTAGCGTTCGGGCGACGGTGGCCGCATCGCCTCGGCCGGTGGCAGCCGGGCCGCCCCCGCAACCGCGGCCGCCGCGCCGGCCAGCGCGGCGGCCAGCGTCACCGCGAACCCGGTCGCGACGACCGTCGCATCGAGCGAGAACGACAGGTACGGAAAGCGGTAGAACTGCATGTACACGCCGGACAGCCAGTGACCGAGCAGCGCGCCGCCGGCGACCCCGATCAGCGTGCCGGCGGTGGCAATCAGCGCGACGACGAGCGCATAGTGGCCGGCGATCGCGCCGGGCCCGTAGCCGAAGGCCTTGAGGATCGCGATCTGATCGCGCTGCATGCCGATGAGGCGCGTGATCACGACGTTGATCAGGAAGGCCGCGACCGACAGGAAGATCGTCGGGAACAGCCAGGCCATCGTGCCGAGCTGCTGGAACTCCTGGTCGAGAAAGCGGTTCGAGAGCTGGTTGTCGCGGCCGAAGGCATCGAGGCCGCCGTGACGGTCGACGACCGCGTCGATGGCCGCCAGCACCGCCTCGGCCCGCGCTCCGGGTGCGAACCGGAACGTCGCCTGGTTGAAGGCGCCCTCCATGTCGAGCGCGCCCTCGAGCGCGCGGCGGTCCATCCACAGCACCGCGTAGCGCCGGAAGTCCGGAAAGGTGCTCCCGGGCGCGATCTGGTAGACGAACTCCGGCGAGCGCGCGGTGCCGACCATGACCAGCGTGCGCGCGCGGCCGTGGAGGGTCGCCCGGAACCTCGCCCCGAGCCCGAAGCCGTGGGCGTCGGCGAAGGCCTCGCTCGCGACCACCTCGTGCGCGGAGCCGGGCAACGGCAAGCGCCCGCTCTCGAGCCGGATCCGGTTGAGCGGGGACTCGACCGAGGGCGGCGGCAGCGACAGCACCTGGGTCCTGATCGGCGCCGCGAAGCCCTCGACGGCGACGTTGCCGAAGGCCACCACCCGGGTCTCGACCCGGGCGATGCCGTCAATCGCCGCCAGCCGCTCCGCGACCGCCTCCGGCGCCCGCTTCACCGCGACCCACGCATCGGCGAAGTTCTGCTCGGCGTAGAAGCGGTCCCGGGTGGATTCGAGCGATCGCAGCGTGGCCTGCGACATCACCAGGTTCGCGATGCCGCCCGCGATCACCAGCGCGATCGCGATCGCCTGCGCGCGCAGGTGCCAGAGATCGCGCAGCGCCTTCCGCGTCAGTGACCTCACCAGCTGAGTTCCCGTGCCGCGATCGGAACCTCGTTGCGCTGTTCGCGCGCGATCCGCCCGTCGGCGAGGTACAGCACGCGATCCGCCATCCGCGCGATGTCGGCGTTGTGGGTGATGACGACCGTCGTCGTGCCGATCTCGCGGTTGATCGTCTCGATCGCCTCGAGCACGCGGATGCCGGTCGCCGAATCGAGCGCCCCGGTCGGCTCGTCGCACAGCAGCACCGCCGGACGCTTCGCGATCGCGCGCGCGATCGCGACGCGCTGCTGCTCGCCACCGGAGAGCTGGGCCGGGAAGTGGTCGAGCCGCTGGCCGAGGCCGACGAGACCGAGCGCCTCGTCGGGCGGCATCGGCCGCGTCGCGATCTCGGTCACGATCGCGACGTTCTCGCGCGCGGTCAGGCTCGGGATCAGGTTGTAGAACTGGAACACGAAGCCGATGTGCTCGCGCCGGAACGCCGTCAGGCGTGCATCGTCGGCGCCGACGAGATCCTCGCCGTGGTACCAGACGTGGCCCGAGGTCGGCGTGTCGAGCCCGCCGAGGATGTTGAGCAGCGTCGACTTGCCGCTGCCGGACGGGCCGAGCAGCACCACGAGTTCGCCGGCATGGAGGTCGAGATCGACGCCGCGCAGCGCGTGGACCTCGACCTCGCCCATCCGGTAGACCTTGCTGATTCCGCGTGCGCGGAAGACGAACTCGTCGACGGCGTCCACGCGGACATGCTAACGGCTCGTGCACCGGCCCACTTGATCGGCGTCACGCGGGGACGTGGCGCGCGGCCGAGACCGGCACCGCGTGACGCGGCTCGCCGCCGGACTGGCGGCGACGCGATCCCGCAGGCGGATCGCCGAACGATGGCCGCCCGGGCCGCGATGCGGGGCGCGCGCCGTGGCGGAGATCCGGAAGCCCAACCGGATCAGCGGGTCGACGGGCCACGCTCCGGGAGCGGGATGTAGTCGCTCTCTCCGGGCACCTGGCCCATGCGCTGGGCCGCCCAGTCCTCCGCGGCCCGCGCGATGCGCTCGCGGCGGCTCGAGACGAAGTTCCACCAGAGGTGCCGCCGCGACTCCAGCGCCGCGCCGCCGATCACGACGAGGCGGGCCGCCGCCTGCGTCGAGATCCGGGCGCCCTGCCCGCCTGCCAGCACGCGCAGGATCGTGGGAGGCAGGACCACGCCATCGACGCCCACCTGCCCGTCCAGCACGTAGAGCGCCATCTCGTCGGCGAGGACCGGCAGGTCGAAGGCGGCCCCGCGTTCCAGCGCGACGTCGAGGTAGAGGGTCGGGGCGAAGGTCGGCACCGGTGAGCGCCGGCCGAAGGCCTCGCCGATCAGCACCCGGATCGCCGCGCCGTCGATCGCGAGCTCCGGGATCGCCGCGGCCGGCGTGTGGCTGAAGTCGGGCTCGGCCTCCTCGTGCGCGATCGGCAGCGCGGCCCAGAGCTGCAGGCCCTCGAGCGCCATGCCGTCGTCGCCGGCCAGCTCGGCCCAGCGCTCGGAATGCACGACGCCGCGCCCGGCGGTCATCCAGTTGATCGCGCCGGGTTCGATCACGCGGTCGGTGCCGAGGCTGTCGCGATGGCGGATCCGGCCTGCGAAGAGATAGGTCACGGTCGCAAGGCCGATGTGCGGATGCGGACGCACGTCGTCGGTCTCGCGCGTGACCATGGTCGGACCGAAGTGGTCGAAGAACACGAAGGGGCCAACCGACTGCCGGCGCGCGTCCGGCAGCAGCCGGCGGACGGTGAACGCGCCGCCGAGGTCCTTGACGTGGCCGGACAGGTCGAGGGTTTCCTGCATGACGTGGTCTCCGGCCGGGCTTTCTGGACGCCCGCCCTGGCTCAGCCGATCGCGTCGCGGTCGAACCAGGGACGGAGCGCCTCCGGGATTGCGATGCTGCCATCCTCGCGCTGGTAATTCTCCATCACCGCGATCAGCGCGCGACCGACGGCGACCCCCGACCCGTTCAGCGTGTGCACCGGCTCGGGCTTGCCGGTCGCCGGATTGCGCCAGCGCGCCTGCATCCGACGCGCCTGGAAGGCGCCGCAGTTCGAGCACGAGCTGATCTCGCGGTAGCCGCCCTGCGACGGCAGCCAGACCTCGAGGTCGTAGGTCTTCTGCGCGGCGAAGCCCATGTCGCCGGTCGAGAGCAGCACGCGCCGGTACGGCAGCCCGAGCCGCTCGAGCACGACCTCGGCGCAGCGGGTCATGCGCTCATGCTCGGCGTCGCTCTGGTCGGGCCGCGCGATCGAGACCAGCTCGACCTTCTCGAACTGGTGCTGCCGGATCATGCCGCGCACGTCGCGGCCATAGGCGCCGGCCTCGGCGCGGAAGCACATCGAGTGGGCGGTCATGCGCAGCGGAAGTTCCGTGTCCTCGACGATGCGCTCGCGGACCAGATTGGTCAGCGGCACCTCGGAGGTCGGGATCAGGTAGCGGCGCGTCTCGCCGGTCTGCGTCGCGAACAGGTCCTCCTCGAACTTCGGCAGCTGGCCGGTGCCCTGCATCGTCTCGGGCAGCACCAGCAGCGGCACGTTGACCTCGAGGTAGCCGTGCTCGCGGACGTGCAGCTCCAGCATGAACTGCGCCAGCGCCCGGTGCAGCCGGGCGAGATCGCCGCGCAGCACGGTGAAACGCGCGCCACTGATGCGGGCCGCCGCGTCGCCGTCGAGCCAGCCGTTGCGGGCGCCGAGATCGACGTGGTCGCGCGGCGTGAAGTCGAACGCCGGGGGCTGGCCCCAGCGCCTGATCTCGACGTTGGCGGCCTCGTCGGGACCGACGGGCACCGAGGCGTCCGGCAGGTTCGGCACCACCAGCGCGATCGCGGCGAGCTGGTCCTGGATCGCGGCCAGCCTCGCCTCCCCGGCCTTGAGCTCGTCGCCGATCCCGGCGACCTCGGCCATCAGGGCCGCGACGTCCTCGCCCCTGGCCTTGGCCTGGCCGATCGCCTTCGAGCGGGTGTTGCGGAGGTTCTGCAGCTCCTGCGTGCGCGTCTGCACCGCCTTGCGCTCGGCCTCGAGCGATTCGATCGCGGCGACGTCCAGCTCGAAGCCGCGCGTCGTGCGCAGGCGTTCGGCGGTCTCGTGGAGCTGGGCGCGGAGGGCGGTGGCGTCGAGCATGGTCTCGGGGGTCCGGATGGGAAACGGGTCAGGGCTTCGGCAGCGTCACGCCGCGCTGGCCCTGGTACTTGCCGCCGCGGTCGCGGTAGCTGGTCTCGCAGGGCTCGTCCGACTCGAAGAACAGCATCTGCGCCACGCCCTCGTTGGCGTAGATCCGCGCCGGCAGCGGCGTCGTGTTCGAGAACTCGAGCGTCACGTGGCCTTCCCACTCGGGTTCGAGCGGCGTCACGTTGACGATGATCCCGCAGCGCGCGTAGGTGCTCTTGCCGAGGCAGACCACCAGCACGTTGCGCGGGATCCGGAAGTACTCGACCGTGCGCGCCAGCGCGAACGAGTTCGGCGGGATGATGCAGACGTCCTGGGTGACGTCGACGAAGCTCGCCGGGTCGAAGCGCTTGGGATCGACGATCGTCGAGTTGATGTTGGTGAAGATCTTGAACTCGTTCGCGCAGCGCACGTCGTAGCCGTAGCTCGAGGTGCCGTAGCTGATCAGCTTGCCGCCGTCGGCGGCCTGTCGCACCTGGCCGGCCTCGAACGGCTCGATCATGCCGTGGGCCTCGGCCATCCGGCGGATCCAGCGGTCGGACTTGATCGCCATGTCAGGTGTCCTCGATCACGATGCTGGGGAAGGCGATGGCCTTGCTGCGGGCGCGGAGGGCCAGCCGCGCCGCGGCGCGGCGGGCGATCCCGCGGTAGGTCCGCGCGAGTTCTCCGTCGGGCTCGGCGACCACGGTCGGCCGGCCGCCGTCGGTCTCCTCGCGGATCCGGATGTCGAGCGGCAGCGAGCCGAGCAGCGCGACGCCGTACTCGGCCGCCATCCGCTCGCCGCCACCGGCCCCGAAGATGTGCTCGACGTGGCCGCAGTTCGAGCAGCGGTGCAGCGCCATGTTCTCGACGATGCCGAGCACCGGCACCTCGACCTTCTCGAACATCCGGAGGCCCTTCCTCGCGTCGAGCAGCGCGATGTCCTGCGGCGTCGTCACGATCACGGCGCCCGAGACCGGCACGCGCTGGCACAGGGTCAGGTGGATGTCGCCGGTGCCCGGCGGCAGGTCGATCACGAGGTAGTCGAGCTCGCCCCACGCGGTTTCGTTGAGGAGCTGCGCCAGCGCCTGCGTGACCATCGGTCCGCGCCAGATCATCGGCGTGTCCTCGCCGACCAGGAAGCCGATCGACATCACCGCGAGTCCATGGGCGCGCTTGGGCACGATCCGGTTGCCCTCGGTGTCCGGACGCCCGTCGAGACCCAGCATGCGCGGCTGGCTCGGGCCGTAGATGTCGGCGTCGAGCAGGCCGACGCCGGCGCCTTCGGCCGCGAGCGCGAGCGCCAGGTTCACGGCCGTGGTCGATTTCCCCACCCCGCCCTTGCCCGAGGCGATCGCGATCACGTTCTTGATGCCCGGAAGCGGCGTCAGCCCGTCCCGGACCTTGTGCGCGTGGACGCGCGAGGCCACGTTGACGACCGCGCCGTCGATGCGCGGGTCGGCCTCGAGCGCGTCGCGGACGATCCGCGCCAGCTCGTCGCTCCAGCCGCGCGCGGGGTAGCCGAGAACGAGATCCACCGCGACGCGACGGCCGTCGACGGCGATCCCCCGGACGGCGCCGGACGCAACGAGGTCGCTCCCGTAATGCGGGTCGACGATCGTCGCGAGGAGGGCGCGGACGGCGTCCGGGTCGAGGGCGGACATCGGGAATCGACGCTGTGGGAAGGACCGGCCATTCTACCGGTCGGTCGCCGGCCGCGTGCGATACTTCGCGGCTCCCTGCGCTGCGCCGATCCGATGTCCGACCCGCCCCGCACGCTCGTCACCTGCGCCCTGCCCTACGCCAACGGGCCGATCCACCTCGGCCACATGGTCGAGCACATCCAGGGCGACATCTTCGTGCGCGCGGCGCGGATGCAGGGCGAGCGCGTCGACTTCGTGTGCGCCGACGATTCGCACGGGACGCCGATCATGCTGCGCGCCGAGCGCGAGGGCATCACGCCGGAGCAGCTGATCGAGCGGATCTGGCACGAGCACCGCGCCGACCTCGCCGGCTTCGGCATCGCCTACGACCACTACTCGACGACCAACTCGGACGCCAACCGCGAGCTGACGCACCGGATCTGGCGCGCGCTCGTCGCGCGCGGGGCGACCGATGCCCGCGGCGTGCGGCAGTTCTACGATGCGGCCAAGGGCATGTTCCTGCCCGACCGCTACATCAAGGGCGAATGCCCCAACTGCGGTGCCGCCGACCAGTACGGCGACTCCTGCGAGGCCTGCGGCGCGACCTACTCGCCGACCGACCTGAAGAATCCCCGCTCGGTGATCTCGGGCGCGGCCCCGGAGCTGCGCGAGTCGATCCACCACTTCGTCCGGCTCGGCGCCTTCGAGGGCGAGCTGCGCGCGTGGCTCGACGAGCGCCGCGCCGCCGGCGGGCTGCAGCCCGAGGTGCTGAACAAGCTCGCCGAGTGGTTCGGCGAAGGACTTCGCGACTGGGACGTGTCGCGCGATGCGCCGTACTTCGGCTTCGAGATCCCGGATGCGCCCGGCAAGTACTTCTACGTCTGGGTCGATGCGCCGATCGGCTACCTCGCGGCCTTCCGCGAACTGTGCGAGCGGCGCGGCGAGCCCGAGGCCTTCGAACGCTTCGCGCGCCCCGGGCCGCACGCCCGGATGGTCCACTTCATCGGCAAGGACATCATCTACTTCCACACGCTGTTCTGGCCGGCGATGCTGATGGGCGCCGGGCTGCGCACGCCGGACGCGGTGCACGTGCACGGCTTCCTGACCGTCGGCGGCGAGAAGATGTCGAAGTCGCGCGGGACTTTCGTCAATGCGCGCACCTATCTCGCCCACCTCGATCCCGACTACCTGCGCTACTACCTCGCGACGATGCTCGGCCCGACGCTGGTCGACGTCGACCTCGATCTCAAGGCGTTCGAGGAGCGGGTCAACTCGCATCTGGTCGGCAAGTTCGTGAACCTCGCGAGCCGCTGCGCCGGCTTCATCCATCGCCACTTCGATGGCCGCCTCGCCGAATCGCTTCCCGAACCCGAGTCGGCGGCCTACGCCGAGGCCGTGGATCGACTCCGGCCGGTGCGCGACCTGTATGCCGCGCGCGACTACGCGCAGGCGATGCGCCGGATCGTCGAGGTCACCGACCGCGCCAACGAGTACGTCGCCGCGAAGGCGCCCTGGGCGATCGCGAAGGACGAGGCGCGACGCACCGAACTGCACGTCGTCTGCACCCAGGCGATCGCGCTGTTCCGTCTGCTCGCCTGCCACCTGAAGCCGGTGATCCCGGCGACGATCGCGAGAACCGAGGCCTTCCTCGCCGAGCCCGGCGGATTCGCGCGCTTCGACGCGACCGACGCGCCGCCGCTCGGTCGCCGGATCGCGCCGTTCGAAGCCCTGATGACCCGCGTCGACCCCAAGGCCATCGCCGCCATGATCGAAGCCTCGAAGGACTCCCTCGCCGCCCCGCCCGCCGCGGCGGCCCCCGCAACGGCGACGAAGCCGGCCAGCGCACCGTCCCCGCCCGGATCGAAGGCCGTGGAAGGCGATGCACCGACGATCGCGATCGACGACTTCACCCGGGTCGACCTCCGGATCGCCCGCATCGTCGAGGCCGAGGCGGTGCCGGAAGCCGACAAGCTGCTGCGCCTCGTGCTGGACCTCGGCAGCGAGCGCCGCCAGGTCTTCGCCGGCATCAAGTCGGCCTACGACCCGGCGACCCTGGTCGGGCGGCTGACCGTGATGGTCGCGAACCTCGCGCCGCGCAAGATGCGCTTCGGCCTGAGCGAGGGCATGGTGTTGGCCGCCAGCGACGATCGCGGCGGTCCGTTCCTGCTGGCTCCCGACGCCGGGGCCGAGCCCGGCATGCGGGTGAAGTGAGCCCGCGACGATCGCGCATCCGACGATGACCGCGAGCGCGCTCGCCGACCGGATCGACCGGCTGCTGCCGCAGACGCAATGCGGGCAATGCGGCTTCGACGGTTGCCGACCCTACGCCGAGGCGCTCGCGCGTGGCGACGAGGGCGTCGGCGTCGACCGTTGTCCACCCGGTGGCGATGCCGGTGCGCGCGCGCTCGCGGCGCTGGTCGGCCGTGACGCGATCCCGTTCGACCGCGCGCGCGGCGATCACAAGCCCGCCCAGGTCGCATGGATCGACGAGGCGGTCTGCATCGGCTGCACCAAGTGCATCGCGGCGTGCCCGGTCGATGCGATCGTCGGCGCCGCGCAGCGGATGCACACGATCCTCGAGGCCGAATGCACCGGCTGCGAGCTGTGCATCGCGCCGTGCCCGGTCGA
>PVBP01000003.1 GCA_002995625.1 Lysobacteraceae bacterium
GCCGCGTCGACCTTGTGCGCGCCGCCGACGACGCCGACCACGCGCGCGCCCGCGGCGCGGCCGAGCTGCGCCAGCGCGCCTCCGACGCCGCCGGCCGCCGAGTGCACGAGCCAGTCGTCGCCCGGCTCCGGGTGGACCTGGCGTTCGGCCATGAACCACGCGGTCAGGAAGATGGTCGGGATCGCGGCGGCCTGCTCGAGGCCGAGCGACGCCGGCACCGGGAACACCCGGTCGGTCGGCAGGCAGACGTGGCTCGCGTAGCCGCCGAACAGCGTGACCGCGACCACCGGATCGCCGACCGACCAGCCCTCGACGCCCGAGCCGATCGCCTCGATGCGGCCGGCGAGCTCGAAGCCCGGCGTGATCGGGTAGCCGTGCAGCCGCTTGGCCGATTCGTAGAGCCCCATCCGGATGATGCCGTCGGCGAAGTTGACGCCGGCGGCCGCGACGGCGATCCGGACCTCGCCCGGACCCGGCTCTGGGGTCCGCGATTCGACCAGGCGCAGGGCCTCGTAGCCGCCCGGGCGTGCGATGACGATGCGGCGCACGGCTAGCGGCCCCGCGCTGACTCGAGCGGACGCCGGCGGCACGCGCCGTCGGTCGCCGAGGGGTCCGGTCGCGGGATCTGGAGCATCGCAGGCGCATCGAGGGCGACGGGCCGACGAGTCTAGCCCGGGCGCCTTGGCCCGCGTCCGGTGGACCCATGCGTCGCCGGCCGCGGTCGCAGGCCCGCGAATGCGGCACACTAGGGCGCTCCGAGGCTGGGTCGGGCAAACGATGTCCCGCTTCTACGCGCGTCTCAAACAGGACTGGCCGGAGCCGACCGAGCCGATCGGCGGGTCGGTGCTCGGCAATGCCAACCTGCTGGCCGAGTGGATCGCCCAGCTGCCGCTCGCGAACGCCGAGTCCTCGCAGCGGCTGCTGCACAAGCTGCTCGGCGACCTCGTCTCGATGCGGATGGATCCCGGCGTGCGGCTGAACGCGCTCGAGCAGCTGCGGGGTCCGGTGGCGACCGTCAATGGCGCGGTCGAGCGGCAGATCCTCGGCATGGCCTTTCCGCTGCCGCCGGCCAAGGCGCGCGTGGCGGCCCTGTCGCGCGACATCGACCACATGATGGCCCAGGGCTATCGCCAGGCGGTGGTCGACTTCTGCGCGCCGGCGGGGCGCATCCCGTTCCTGCGTGGCAAGCAGGTCCTGACCGCGATCGAGCGTGGCCTGATGCACGGTGCCGCCGTGATCGAGCAGGGCTATCTCGTGTATGCCCAGCCACCGGCGCGTGCCTGGTCGACGCTGCATGCGCTGATCGGGTTCGCGCGCGAGCTCGGCCTCGACGCCAAGCCGGTCCCGGACCCGCTGCTCGGCAATCTCGAGTGCACCGCCCGGATGCGGTATGCGCAGGCCTGCGTGCTGGCGCTCGGCAATCCGTATCGGCTGAACCAGCGCGAGATCGCCGACGCGGCGCGGCTCGCGCAGGCCTGGTCGGCGCAGATCCGCCTCGTCGCGGGTGCCGGCACCGTGACCGTCGACCTCGATCGCGACGACGGGCCGGGATACCTGCCCGACGAGCGGCGTGCCGCGGTCGCGGATGGACTGGGGCTCGATCTCTCCGAGCTCGAGGCCGACATCGACCGTCGGCTCGCCGGCGCCGGGAGCGCGCAACTGCTCGAGTTCGGCCAGCGCGGGGGGATCGTCGTGCAGGCGAATCCGGCGCTCGCCGCGCGGCTCCGCGCCTACTGGACCCAGGGCCACGACCGGGTGGCCGAGCGGCTCCCGGCGGGCTATGGCCTCGACTCCGTGATCGGCTTCAACGCGGTCCACGCGGTGCTCGGCTCGCAGCTCGATTTCGCCGAACTGGTGCTCGGGCCGGATGGCGCCGGCGGCTATGGCGACCTCGACGCGGGCGCGTGGACCGCGTCGGACACGCAGCGCATCGACGTGGTCCGCGCCACCGTGCTCGACCAGAGCCTGCGCGGCTACCGGCTGGTCTGGGAGGCCGGCGACGCGGTGCGGGTCAAGGTCGGCGAGGTCGTCGCGCTGTCCTTCGTCGGCGAGGACGAGCGCCGCCGCGACTGGATGGTCGGTCTGGTGCGCTGGATGCGGATCGGGGCCGAGGGCCGGGTCGATGCCGGCATCGAGTTGCTGTCCCGCCGCGCGCGCGCGGCGTCGCTGAGACCGCTCGAGGGCACGGCGCGTGCGCCGACGCGCGCGCTGTGGCTCGACCTGCCGGTCGACGCCGACCCGGTGCGCCCCGCCCCGGGCACCGGCCGCGTGCTGGCCTCGTCGTCGATCGACCGCGCGGTCGGCAGCTTCGAGCTGCGGCGTGCGCCGGGCGTCCATCCCGGCGATGACGGTCCGGAGACCTTCGAGCTCGTCGGCTGGCCGCGGGCCGAGGTCGCCTCGGCATTCGTCGTGATCGGGCCGCCGTCCGCCTGATGGCGATGACGGATCGCGTCTTCCGCCCGCGACGCCGCAGCGTCCCGGTCCGTGTCGGCCACGTCGTCGTCGGCGGTGACGCGCCGGTCGTGGTGCAGTCGATGACCAACACCGACACCGCCGACGTCAAGGCGACCACCCGCCAGGTCGCCGAGCTCGCGCGCGCCGGCTCCGAGAAGGTCCGGATCACCGTCAACAACGCCGAGGCCGCGGCCGCGGTGCCGCGCATCCGCGAGCGCCTCGACATGATGGGCGTCTCGGTGCCGCTGATCGGCGACTTCCACTACAACGGCCACACGCTGCTGGCCGACGAGCCGGCGTGCGCCGAGGCGCTGGCGAAGTACCGGATCAACCCGGGCAACGTCGGCTTCGGGCGCAAGAAGGACGCCCAGTTCGCCGCGATCATCGAGATCGCGCTGCGTCACGACAAGCCGGTGCGGATCGGCGCGAACTGGGGATCGCTCGACCAGTCGCTGGTCGCCGCGCTGATGGACGAGAACGCGGCGCGGGCCGAGCCGTGGGATGCGGCGCGGGTCGCGCGCGAGGCGCTGATCCGCTCCGCGCTCGACTCGGCCGAGCGCGCGCGTGAGCTCGGGATGGGGCCGGAGAAGATCATCCTGTCGGCCAAGGTCTCCGGCGTGCAGGAGCTGGTCGCGGTCTATCGCGACCTCGCGGCGCGCTGCGAGTACGCGCTGCACCTCGGCCTGACCGAGGCCGGCATCGGCTCGAAGGGCATCGTCGCCTCGAGCGCGGCGCTCGCAGTGCTGCTGGCCGAAGGCATCGGCGACACGATCCGGATCTCGCTGACCCCCGAGCCCGACGAGCCGCGGACGCGCGAGGTGATCGTCGCCCAGGAGCTGCTGCAGACGATGGGCCTGCGCGCGTTCACGCCGCTCGTCACCGCGTGCCCGGGCTGCGGACGCACCACCAGCACCTTCTTCCAGGAACTCGCCAAGACCGTGCAGGACCACGTCCGCAGCCGGATGCCGGAGTGGAAGCTGCGGCACGACGGCGTCGAGAACCTGACGCTCGCGGTGATGGGCTGCGTCGTCAACGGGCCCGGCGAGTCCAAGCACGCCAACATCGGGATCTCGCTGCCCGGCACCGGCGAGGCCCCGGTCGCGCCGGTGTTCATCGACGGCGTCAAGGCGCACACGCTCCGCGGCGAACGCATCGCCGACGAGTTCGTCGGGATCATCGAGGACTACGTCGCGAGGACCTACCCGCGGCGGGGTTGAGCGGTCGCCGCGCGCGCTGGCGAAGCACTCGACGGGCCCGGCACGATCGGATGCCGCGCGGGTCGCGAGCTGCGCTCGCTCCTACGGCGGCAGGCACGACGGCGCGCCGATGTTCTCGTAGGAGCGACCGAAGGTCGCGACGGGCGGGCCGATACGGGCTCGACGCAGCGTCGGGCTGCCGCGGGATCGCGAGCTGCGCTCGCTCCTACGGCGGCAGGCACGACGGCGCGCCGATGTTCTCGTAGGAGCGACCGAAGGTCGCGACGGGCGGGCCGATACGGGCTCGACGCAGCGTCGGGCTGCCGCGGGATCGCGAGCTGCGCTCGCTCCTACGGCGGCAAGCCGATTCATCCGTAGGAGCGACCGCAGGTCGCGATGGCAAGGCACGACGGCGCGCCGATGTTCTCGTAGGAGCGACCGAAGGTCGCGATCGAGACCGGTCAGCGGCCCGCGCGGCGACGAGGCAGCTACTCCGGGTCGTAGTCGAGGATCGGCGCGAGCCAGCGCTCGGCTTCCGACAGGGCCATGCCCTTGCGCCGCGCGTAGTCCTCGACCTGTTCCTTCGAGATCCGCCCGACGACGAAGTACTGCGACTCCGGGTGCGCGAAGTAGTAGCCCGACACCGCGGCCGCCGGCAGCATCGCGAAGCTCTCGGTCAGCGTGACGCCGGCGTTCGACGGCGCGTCGAGCAGCGCGAAGAGCTTGGCCTTCTCGGTGTGGTCGGGGCAGGCCGGGTAGCCGGGCGCCGGACGGATGCCGCGATAGCGCTCGGCGATCAGCGCCTCGTTGTCGAGCGCCTCGTCGGCCGCATAACCCCACAGCTCGCGCCGGACCCTCGCGTGCAGCGCCTCGGCCAGCGCCTCGGCGAGCCGGTCGGCCAGCGCCTTCAGCAGGATCGACGAGTAGTCGTCGTGCGCGGCCTCGAAGCGCGCGACCTGCGCGTCGATGCCGATGCCGGCGGTGACCGCGAACGCGCCGATGTAGTCACGCTTGCCGGCGGCTTTCGGTGCGACGAAGTCGGCGAGGCAGAAGTCGGGCCGGCCGGGCGGCTTGTCGGCCTGCTGGCGCAGGAAGTTCAGCACCGCGACCGGTCGGCCGGCGTCGCGCGCGGCTTCGTCGGCGTAGACCTCGACGTCGTCGCCGACCGAGGCCGCGGGCCAAAGGCCGACCACGGCCTTCGCGGTCAGCCAGCGCTCGGCGATCAGGCGCTCGAGCATCGCGTCGGCGTCCTGCTTGAGCCGCCGCGCCTCGGCGCCGACCACCGCATCGTCGAGGATCTCCGGATGGCGGCCGGCGAGCTCCCAGGTCTGGAAGAACGGCGTCCAGTCGATGTACCGGACCAGCTCCGCGAGCGGCCAGTCCTCGAACACGGTCAGGCCCGGATGCGCCGGGACCGGCGGGTCGTAGCGATCCCATCCGCCGTCGAAGCGCTGCGCGCGCGCGTCGGCCAGTGGCACCAGCCGCTTGCCGGGGCCGCGATCCTTGTGGCGCTCGCGGATCTCGGCGTACTCGGCGCGCAGGCGCTCGAGGAAGGGCCCGAGCAGGTCGCGGCTGACCAGGTTCTGCGCGACGCCGACCGCGCGCGAGGCATCCTTGACCCACACCGTCGGGCCCGCGTAGTTCGGTTCGATCCTGAGCGCGGTGTGCGCGCGCGAGGTCGTCGCGCCGCCGATCAGCAGCGGGCACGAGAAGCCCTGCCGCTGCATCTCCTTCGCGAGGTGCGCCATCTCGTCGAGCGAGGGCGTGATCAGGCCCGAGAGCCCGATGATGTCCACCGCCTCGTCGCGCGCGACGTCGAGGATGCGCTGCGCCGGGACCATCACGCCGAGGTCGATCACGTCGAAGTTGTTGCAGCGGAGCACGACGCCGACGATGTTCTTGCCGATGTCGTGCACGTCGCCCTTGACGGTGGCCAGCAGGATCCTGCCGTTGTTGCGCTGCGCCTCGCCGGTGCGGGCCTTCTCGGCCTCGATGTGCGGGATCAGCCAGGCCACCGCCTTCTTCATCACGCGCGCCGACTTCACAACCTGCGGCAGGAACATCTTGCCGGCGCCGAACAGGTCGCCGACCACGTTCATGCCGTCCATCAGCGGCCCCTCGATCACGTCGAGCGGACGCGCGGCGGCGAGCCGCGCTTCCTCGGTGTCGGCATCGACGTGATCGTCGATGCCGTGCACCAGCGCGTACTTGAGGCGCTCGGCGACCGGCAGCGCGCGCCAGGCCTGGGCCTCGGCCGCGGACTTCTCCCTGCCGGCGCGGAAGCGGTCGGCGATCGCGAGCAGGCGCTCGGTCGCGTCGGGGCGCCGGTTCAGCACGACGTCCTCGACCCGCTCGCGCAGCTCCGGATCGAGATCGTCGTAGATCGGCAGCGCGCCGGCGTTGACGATGCCCATGTCCATGCCGGCGCGGATCGCGTGGTACAGGAACACGCTGTGGATCGCCTCGCGCACCGGGTTGTTGCCGCGGAACGAGAAGCTGACGTTCGAGACCCCGCCGGAGACGTGGCACCACGGCAGGGTCGCCCGGATCGTGCGCGTCGCCTCGATGAAGTCGACCGCGTAGTTGTCGTGCTCCTCGATGCCGGTCGCGATCGCGAAGATGTTCGGGTCGAAGATGATGTCCTCGGGCGGGAAGCGGAGCCGATCGACCAGCAGCCGGTAGGCGCGGGTGCAGATCTCGACCTTGCGCGCGGCGGTGTCGGCCTGGCCCTGTTCGTCGAAGGCCATCACCACGACCGCGGCGCCGTAGGCGCGCACCAGCCGCGCCTGGCGCAGGAACTCGGCCTCGCCTTCCTTGAGCGAGATCGAGTTGACGATGCCCTTGCCCTGCAGGCACTTGAGGCCCGCCTCGATCACGCTCCACTTCGAGGAATCGACCATGATCGGCACGCGCGCGATGTCGGGCTCGGCGGCGATCAGGTTGAGGAAGCGGACCATCGCCGCCTCGGCGTCGATCAGGCCCTCGTCCATGTTCACGTCGAGCACCTGCGCGCCGTTCCGCACCTGCGCGCGCGCGACCTCGACGGCCTCGGCGTAGCGGTCCTCCTTGATCAGCTTCTTGAACGCCGCCGAGCCGGTGACGTTGCAGCGCTCGCCGACGTTGACGAAGTTCGTCTCCGGCGTGATGACGAGGGGCTCGAGGCCCGAGAGCCTCGTCCAGCGCGGGCGGATGCTCATGCGGCCTCGGCGTGGGCGTCGGGCAGCCGCCGCGGCGGCAGGTCGGCCACCGCGCGGGCGATCGCGGCGATGTGCGGCGGCGTGGTGCCGCAGCAGCCGCCGACGAGGTTGACGAGGCCCGACTCGGCGTAGCCGCGGATGATCGCGGCGGTCTCCTCGGGGGTCTCGTCGTACTCGCCGAAGGCGTTCGGCAGGCCGGCATTCGGGTGCGCGCTGACGCAGCAGTCGGCGACCTCGGCCAGCACGTCGACGTAGGCGCGCAGTTCCCTGCCGCCGAGGGCGCAGTTGAGGCCGATCGAGAGCGGCTCGGCATGGCGCACCGAGTTCCAGAAGGCCTCGGCGGTCTGGCCGGACAGCGTGCGGCCGGAGAGGTCGGTGATGGTGCCGGAGATCATCACCGGCACGCGCCAGCCGCGCGCGGCGAAGAGCCGGTCGAGCGCGAAGATCGCGGCCTTCGCGTTCAGCACGTCGAAGATCGTCTCGACCATGATCGTGTCGGCGCCACCCTCGAGCAGGCCGATCGCGGCCTCGGTGTAGGCGGCGACGAGCTGGTCGAAGTCGACGTTGCGCGCGCCGGGATCGTTGACGTCGGGGCTGATCGACGCGGTGCGGTTGGTCGGGCCGAGCACGCCGACGACGAAGCGCGGTTTCCCCGGGGTCGTGTCGGTCATCGCGTCGCACTCGAGCCGCGCGATCCGCGCCGCCTCGACGTTCAGCTCGTGGACGAGGTGCTCGAGGCCGTAGTCGGCCTGGCTGATCGAGGTCGCGTTGAAGGTGTTGGTCTCGATCAGGTCCGCCCCGGCCTCGAGGTAGGCGCGGTGGACCTGGCGCACGAGGTCGGGCCGGGTCAGCACCAGCAGGTCGTTGTTGCCCTTGAGGTCGCGCGCGCCGTGGCCGTGCGCGCAGCCGGGCCCGTGCACGTGGCGGGCGTCGAAGCCGCCGGCGAAGCGCTCGCCGCGATAGCCGGCCTCGTCGAGCTGGTAGCGCTGCAGCATCGTGCCCATCGCGCCGTCGAGCACGAGGATGCGGACGGCGAGGGCATCGAGCAGGCGCTGCGTCCGCGCCGGATCCTTCCACGGCAGCGTCGTGACCGGGGCGGGGATCGCTTCCGGGCCGGTCATGGCTTGGCCGCCAGCAGGGTCACGACCTCGAAGTGCGGCGGCCGGCGCTCGCGCGCGGCGAGTTCCGCATGCCGCACGGACAGTCCGGTGGCTTCGACGAGACGGGTCAGTTCGGGCACGGTGAATCCCTGGTTGCGGTGGCCGAAGCCGGCGACCACGCCGCGGTGGCGGTGCCGAGCGAGCGTGCTGACCAGCAGCCGGCCACCCGGTCGCAGCACGCGCGCGGCCTCGGCGAGGGCCTGCGCCGGGCGGTCGCTGAACGGCAGGGCCTGCAGCATCAGCACGAGATCGAAGCCGGCCTCCGGCAGGTCCAGCGCGTGCATGTCGCCCTCGCGGACCTCGACGTTCGCGAACTCCGCGAGTCGCTGCCGGGCGGCCGCGACCACGCGCTCGCTGGCGTCGACGCAGGTCAGCCGGCGCGCGCGCCGGGCGAGGAGCTCGGCGATCACGCCGTCGCCCGACGCGACGTCGAGCACGTCGCCGAGCTCGAGCAGGCCGACGAAGGCACGGCTCACCGACTCCCAGGTGCGGCCGGGCGAGTAGTGCCGCTCCATGTCGCCGGCGACGCTGTCGGCCCAGTTCCGCGCGCTGGCGCGCTCGGCGAGCACGCGGGCCATGCGCCTTGCGTCGTCGGCCAGCAGGCCGTCGTCGGACGCGGCGGCGGCGAGCGCCGTCCAGAGCGCGCGCGTGCCCTCGTCGAGCTCGTCGTTGACCCGGTAGTACGCCGACACGCCGGCGCGGCGGTCGCGCACCAGGTCCAGCTCCTTGAGCTTCGCGAGGTGGGTCGAGACGCGCGGCTGGGCGAGACCGGTGATCGCCGCGAGCTCGGCCACGGTGAGCTCCTCGCGCTCGAGCAGCGCGAGCAGGCGCACGCGGGTCGGCTCGGAGAGCACGCGCAGGAAGGCCGAACAGCCGTCGAGGTCCATTTATCCTTCTATCGCGATTCAACGATGGAATAGGCTAGCGACCGGTTCCGGGCGAGGCAACCGACCGGACGTCGCCGCGCGCGCCCGTCACGCGGGGTTCACCGGCCGCCGCCGAGGGTGGGATGCCGTCGATCCGAGGCGCCCGGGCGCGTTGCCGCTCGCCGCGCCGGAGGCCTTGCCCGCGCCGATGCGTCCGCTCGTCTTCGACAACCGCTTCGTGGCCGAACTGCCGGGCGATCCGGAGTCGGCGAACACGCGGCGCCAGGTGCTCGGCGCGGCATGGTCGCGCGTGGCGCCGACGCCGGTCGCGGCGCCGCGCCTGCTGGCCTGGTCGAAGGAGGTCGCATCGCTGCTCGACCTCGACGAGTCCGACGTGCGGGATCCGCTGTTCGCGGAGGTCTTCGCCGGCAACCGGCTGATCGCGGGCATGGATCCGATCGCGTCGAACTACGGCGGGCACCAGTTCGGCGTCTGGGCGGGACAGCTCGGCGACGGCCGCGCGATCAGCCTCGGCGAGGTCGTCAATCGCCGCGGCGAGCGTTGGGAGCTGCAGCTGAAGGGCGCGGGCCCGACGCCGTACTCGCGTCATGCCGATGGACGCGCGGTGCTGCGCTCGTCGGTCCGCGAGTTCCTGTGCTCGGAAGCGATGCACCACCTCGGCATCCCGACCACGCGCGCGCTGTCGCTGATCGCGACCGGCGAGCCGGTGGTCCGCGACATGTTCTACGACGGCCGCCCCGCGCCCGAGCCCGGCGCGATCGTGTGCCGCGTCGCGCCCTCGTTCATCCGGCTCGGCCACTTCGAGCTGCCTGCCGCCCGCGGCGACCGGGCCCTGCTCGAGCGGCTGGTCGACTTCACGATCGACCGCGACTTTCCGCACCTCGTCGCGGCGCATCCGGCCGACCCCGTCGAGCGAAGGGCCGCGTGGTTCATGGAGGTCTGCGAGCGCACCGCGGTGACGATCGCGCACTGGATGCGCGTCGGCTTCGTCCACGGCGTGATGAACACCGACAACCTGTCGGTGCTCGGCCTCACGATCGACTACGGACCCTATGGCTGGCTCGACGACTTCGACCCCGACTTCACGCCGAACACCACCGACGCGCAGGGCCGCCGCTACCGCTACGCGAACCAGCCGGCGGTCGGGCAGTGGAACCTCTCGCGATTCGGCGCGGCGCTCGCGCCGCTCTTTCCGGACACGGCGCCGCTCGAGGCGGGGCTCGAACGCTACGCCGATGTCTACACCGGCACGCACCGGGCGTTGACCGCGTCCAAGCTCGGCTGGCGCGCGTGGCATGATGGCGATGAGCTGCTGGCGCGCGAGCTCTTCGAGCTGCTGCACCGCGGCGAGATCGACCACACGCTGTTCTTCCGCGCCCTCGCGGAGGTCGATCCCGGCTCGCCGTCGCTCGCGCCGTTCGCCGATGCCTTCTATCGCGACGCGGCCCGCGAGCGGGTCGCCGGCGAACTGCTGGCCTGGCTCGTGCGATGGGGCGCGCGGGTCGCGCGCGACGGCGAACCTGCGGTCCTGCGGCGCGCGCGGATGAACGCGGTCAATCCGCGCTACGTGCTGCGCAACTACCTCGCCCAGCAGGCCATCGATGCGGCCGAAGCCGGCGACCCGGGGCCCCTCGCGGAACTGCTCGACGTGATGCGTCGGCCCTACGACGACCAGCCGGGTCGCGAGCCGTACGCCGCCCGACGTCCCGAGTGGGCCCGGCACAGGCCCGGCTGCGCGATGCTGTCGTGCAGCTCATGACGGATCGGGCCGAACCGAAAAGGCAAGTCAGCGCCGATCGCGTGGCCGTTCGCCGACCGCGACCTCGACCTCGAACGGCACGCCGTTGCGACTGCCGCCCAGCCGCGCCTGGCCGCCGACGGGGAGCGCGGCCTCGCGATTGCGCAGGTCGGCCTCGTCGGCGATCGGCGTCGCGTCGAGCGCGAGCAGCACGTCGCCCACCCTGAGTCCCGCGGCGTCGGCGGGGCCACCCGGCGCCACGCCGCCCACGTGCACGCCGCGTGCGGCCGGGTCCCACGCGGCGGCTTCGGCGCGGGTCGCGTACTCGAGCCCGAGCCAGCCGCGCTGCACGTAGCCGCGCGCCAGGATCTCGTCGAGCACGCGCTTGGCGGCCGTGGCCGGGATCGCGAAGTTGATCCCGAGGCCCGGTCCGAACTGGGCGGTATTGATGCCGACCAGCTCGCCGGCGGCATTGACGAGCGCCCCCCCGGAGTTGCCGGTGTTGATCGCGGCGTCGGTCTGGATGAAGTCCTCGTAGCGGCTCAGCGTCGGCTGGTCGCGGCCGGTGGCGCTGACGATGCCATGGGTGACGGTCTGGCCGATCCGGAACGGATTGCCGATCGCGAGCACGACGTCGCCGACCGCGAGCGGATGCGCGGGATCGGCGAAACGGACCGGGGTGAAG
Source organism: Lysobacteraceae bacterium (assembly GCA_002995625.1). Classification (GTDB taxonomy): domain Bacteria; phylum Pseudomonadota; class Gammaproteobacteria; order Xanthomonadales; family Ahniellaceae; genus UDEA-SF1. The sequence continues at coordinate 11,318 of PVBP01000003.1, forward strand.
CCGGAGCCCTCGATCCGCAGCACGGCGAGATCGGTCTCGGCATCGGTCCCGACCACGGTCGCGGACGTGATCCGGCCGTCGTGCAGTCCGACGAGGATCTCGCGCGCGTCGGCGATGACGTGGAAGTTGGTCAGGACGAGGCCGTCCGGGCTGACGATCACGCCGGAGCCGATGCTCTGGCGCAGCTCCGGACGCAGCGTCGGGACCTGCACCGAACGCTGCGTCAGCGGGTCGGCGAAGATCCGCCACGCCGGGTTCGCGACGATCCGGGTCGAGTACAGGTTCACCACCGACGGGGCCGCCCGCGCCACCGCGTCGCGGTAGCTCACCGGCCCGGACGCGGGGCCCGCGACGGTCGCCGGCGCGGCCGCCGGTCGCCCGAAGCGCTCCGGCCAGAGCACGGACGCGACGAAGGCCAGCGCCAGGCCGACGATCGCGAAGCGGAACACGAACTCGATCCATTCGAGGACGCGATGCCTGGCGGAGTCCGGTTTCATCGTCCGATTGTGACGGCCCGCACCGCGGCGGGCCAGCAGACCCGCCAGCAGCGCGACGCCGGAGCGGGTCCGTCGAGCCCGGGAGACCGGTCTTCAGCCAACCCGGGACGGCGCGCGTCGACGGGGAACGCCCCGCGCGGCCCCCGAGTCTTGGCCGTGCGCCGGCCATCCCTGACATTTCTCCTTGCCGGCCAATGACTTGCTTTGCTTCCGTTGTGGAACGCCGCGCGCTCGGATTACAATCGCGGGTCGCCGCGGCGAACGCGCCGCTCGGCATTCGAATCCGGCACGGGGTGGAGATGGGCATGGCTGAACAGGCCGTTGACGAGGGGCGTCGTCGCTTCCTCACGGTGACGACCGCGGTCGTCGGTGCGGGAGGCGCGGCGGCGGCCGCGGTGCCGTTCCTCGCTTCGCTGCTGCCGAGCGAGCGGGCGCAGGCCGCGGGCGCGCCGGTCACCGTCGATGTCAGTCGCCTCGAGGCCGGAGGGATCCTGCGGGAACAGTGGCGCGGTCGCCCGGTGTGGATCGTCCGCCGAACCCCGGAGCAGCTCGCCGCGCTCGAGGGGCTGAACAGCCGGCTGCGCGACCCGAACTCCGACGTCACCGACCAGCAGCCGGCCTACGCGCGGAACCTCCATCGGTCGATCAAGCCCGAGTTCCTCGTGCTCGTCGGCATCTGCACCCACCTCGGCTGCTCGCCGCTGTTCGAGCCCGAGATCCGGCCCCAGCCGTTCGCGTCGGACTGGAAGGGTGGCTTCTTCTGCCCGTGCCACGGCTCGACCTTCGACATGGCCGGCCGCGTCTTCGCAGGCGTCCCGGCGCCGGCCAACCTGGCCGTGCCGCCTTATCGTTTCGATGACGAGCAGCGGATCACCATTGGCCTCGACCCCGAGCAAGGAGCCGCCTGAGCCATGGCCGCAGTGAACCCCGTGACCGGCGCGATCGCCGGCCTGCAGAAGTGGATCCACGACCGCGCGCCCGGTCTCGATGCCGCGTACCGCAAGCACGTCAGCGAGTACATGGCGCCGAAGAACTTCAACACCTGGTACTTCTTCGGCTCGCTCGCGCTGCTGGTGCTGGTCAACCAGATCGTGACCGGCATCTTCCTGACGATGCACTACAAGCCGAGCGCGGCCGAGGCGTTCCAGTCGGTCGAGTACATCATGCGCGACGTCGACTGGGGCTGGCTGATCCGGTACATGCATTCGACCGGGGCCTCGTTCTTCTTCATCGTCGTGTTCCTGCACATGTTCCGGGCCCTGATCTACGGGTCCTACCAGAAGCCGCGCGAGCTGGTCTGGGTGATCGGCGTCGCGATCTTCCTGGTGCTGATGGCCGAGGCCTTCCTCGGCTACGTGCTGCCGTGGGGCCAGATGTCGTTCTGGGGCGCGCAGGTGATCACCTCGCTGTTCGGCGCGATCCCCTTCGTCGGGGAGAGCCTGGTCGAGTGGATCCGCGGCGACTACGTGATCGCCGACGCGACCCTGAACCGCTTCTTCGCGCTGCACGTGATCGCGCTGCCGCTGGTGCTGCTGCTGCTGGTCGTGCTCCACCTCGGCGCGCTGCACGAGGTCGGCTCGAACAACCCCGACGGCATCGACATCAAGAAGCTCAAGGACGCGAACGGCAAGCCGCTCGACGGCATTCCGTTCCACCCGTACTACACGATCAAGGACCTGTTCGGCGCCGGGTTCTTCCTGACCCTGTTCTTCTTCGTCGTGTTCTTCGCGCCGCTGTTCGGCGGCAAGTTCCTCGAGTACGACAACTTCGTGCCGGCCAACCCGATGGTGACTCCCGAGCACATCAAGCCGGTCTGGTACTTCACGCCGTACTACGCGATGCTGCGCGCGGTGCCGGACAAGCTCGGCGGCGTGATCGTGATGGGCGCCGCCGTGCTGATCCTGTTCGTGCTGCCGTGGCTCGACCGCGCGCCGGTCCGCTCCTACCGCTACCGGCCGCTCGCGTCGAAGCTGATCCTCGCCGGTTTCGTCGTCGCGTTCGTCTACCTCGGCTACGCGGGCTACCAGCCGGCTTCGCCGGGCCTCACGCTGCTCGCCCAGATCGCGACCGTCTACTACTTCGCGTTCTTCATCTTCATGCCCTGGTGGTCGAAGCTCGGCCATTTCAAGCCCGTGCCCGAACGAGTGACGATGCATGACTAAGTTCCTGGCCACCCTCGTGCTCGCCGCCGCCGCCCCGGTCGCGCTCGCCGCCGGCGCCAAGTTCCCGGTCGAGGCCGCGAACACGAACCTCGGCGACCGCGCGTCGCTGCAGCGCGGCGCGGCGATGTTCATGAACTACTGCGCGAGCTGCCACTCGGCCGAGCTGATCCGCTTCTCGCGGATCGCGCGCGACATCGGCCTGAGCGAGGAGCAGGTCATGCAGAACCTGAACTTCGTCGGGGCGAAGTTCCAGGACACCGTCACCGTCGCGATGACGCCGGAGGACGCGAAGGCGTGGCTCGGCGCACCGGCCCCGGACCTCAGCCTCACCGCCCGCGCCAAGCACCAGGGCGCGGACTGGATCTACACCTACCTCAAGTCGTTCTATCTCGACGAGTCGCGCCCGGCCGGCTGGAACAACCCGCTGTTGCCCGGCGCCAGCATGCCGCACGTCCTCTGGGAGTACCAGGGCATCCAGCGCGTCGTCACCGAGCCGCGGCCGCGCGATGCGCAGGGCCGCGAGCAGGCCTGCCGTCACGGCGAAGTCGCGAACGCGTGCTTCGTGCGCTTCGAGACGGTCTCGCCGGGCCTGATGACCGAAGCCGAGTACAGCGGCCTCATCCGCGACATCTCGAACTTCATGGAGTACATCGCCGAGCCGGCCGCGATGGAGCGCCGGAAGTACGGCGTCTGGGTGGTGCTGTTCCTGGCCTTCTTCACCTTCCTCGCGTGGCTCTTGAAGAAGGAGTACTGGCGCGACGTCCACTGATCGGCGGGTCCGGTGCATGGCGGCGCCGGCGGTCTGCGAGGGCCGTCGGGGAGCGTGCATGGCGGCCGGCGCCGGGCCGGGCCGAGACGGCAGCACGGACGGCCGGCGCGGCATCGTCGACCCGCCGCGCGGTGAGCGCTGGCGGGGCCCCGATCCCGCGGATTCCGGGCGCGGTCGAAGGGCCGCGCGGGCCTGTACTTGCGGTGTGGCCGACCGGTGCGTCCCGACCCCGTGGCCGGGGCGTCCTGTGGATGGAGCGGCCGTGGGCCGCACCGCCACGTGCCTGACGGAGAGAAGAACATGAACCGACCCGCGGAACCGAAGATTCCCAACCCGTTGGCCGCGTGGGGCAAGCGCAAGGCGCCGACCAGCACCCGCGTCCGCAACGTGCTGACGCTGTTCTCCGGCAAGGACGACCTCGACAGCCACCGGGTTCGCCTGGTGCTGGCGGCGAAGGGCGTCAGCTACGACCTGATCGTCGTCGATCCGGCCGATCCGCCCGAGGATCTGATCGATCTCAACCCGTACAGCTCGGTACCGACGCTGGTCGACCGCGACCTCGTGCTCTACGACGTCAAGGTGATCTGCGAATACCTCGACGAGCGCTACCCGCATCCGCCGCTGATGCCGGTCGATCCGCTGTCTCGCGCGCGCGTCCGGCTCGGGATCGCGCGCATCGAGCGCGACTGGTTCCAGTACGTCGAGACCATCCGCCACGGCACCCGGGCGCAGGCCGAGACCGCGCGCAAGCGCCTGCGCGAGGCGCTGATCGCGAGCGTGCCGGTGTTCAAGGCGTCGAAGTTCTTCCTGAATCCGGAGATGACGCTCGCGGACTGCACGCTCGCGCCGCTGGTCTGGCGCCTCGAGCACCTCGGCATCGACCTGCCCAAGGACGCCCAGGTCGTGCTCGACTACGGCGAGCGGATCTTCCGCAATCCCGGGTACATGCGCAGCCTGACCGAGGACGAGAAGACCCTGAGGGCACTGCCGGCGTGAGCGATGCCGCGCCGCCGGCGATGACGTCGAACCGGCCGTACCTGCTGCGCGCGCTGTACGACTGGATCAGCGACAACGACCTGACGCCGTACCTGCTGGTCGATGCCAGGGTATCGGGCGTGCGCGTGCCCGCGTTCGCGGTGCGGGATGGCCAGGTCGTGCTGAACGTCGCGATGCGCGCGGTCGCGGACCTCGAGCTTGGCAACGATCGGGTGCGCTTCAAGGCGCGCTTCGGCGGCGTCAGCCACGCGGTCGAGGTGCCGGTCGGCGCGGTGCTCGCGATCTACGCCCACGAGAACGGCCAGGGCATGATGTTCCCGGCCGAACCGGTCGACAGCAGCATGCCGTCGGCCGAATCGCCGAAGGCGCCCGAACCGGAACCGCCGACCGACCCGCCCCCGCGCAAGGGACCGGTGCTGCGGATCGTCAAGTGACGGCGCCGGTTCGCGCGGCCGACCGCGCCGCGCGTCAGGCGTCCGCCGGCCCGGTCGGCACCGTGGCCGATTCGAGACCGGGACCGAGATAGACGAGGAAGCCGCGCTCGCGGCCGATGCCGTCGCGGCTGTAGTCGAAGCTGTACCGTCGACGCAGCGCAAGCCCCCACGGCGCACGCACCGGGCGGACCTCGCGCAGCACGACCGACTGGTCGAGCAGCTGGACCCCCGCGTCGCGGCAGATGCGCGCGGCCTGCGCGTGTGCCGCTTCCCGCGCCCGGGACGCGGCCGACCAGACCAGCACGAGCAGCGCGAGGCCGAGCAGCGCGAACAGTGTCGGCCACATCAGGCGTGGTCCTCGCGGTCGACGGCCACGATTCGAAGCGAGAGATCGACCGCCCGCACGTGCTTCGTCAGCCCGCCGATCGAGACGAAGTCGACGCCGGTCTCGGCGACCGCCCGCAGGCGCTCGAGGCCGAGGCTCCCCGAGGCCTCGAGTTCGGCACGGCCCGCGGTGCGGCGCACGGCCTCGCGCATCGCGTCGAGATCGAAGTCGTCGAGCATGATCCGGTCGGCGCCGGCCGCGAGCGCCTGGTCGAGCTCGTCGAGCGACTCGACCTCGACCTCGAGCAGCAGGTCGGGACGTGCCGCGCGCGCGGCCGCGCACGCGGCGGCGATGCCGCCGGCCGCGGCGATGTGGTTCTCCTTGACCAGGTACTGGTCGTGGAGGCCGATGCGGTGGTTGACGCCGCCGCCGACGCGCACCGCGTACTTCTGCGCGTGGCGCAGGCCCGGCAGGGTCTTGCGCGTGTCGAGGACGCGGGTCGACAGGCCCGCGAGCGCGGCGACCGCCGCCGCGGTCGCGGTCGCGGTCGCCGACAGCGTCTGCAGGAAGTTGAGCGCCGTCCGTTCGGCGGCGAGCAGCGCGCGCGCGTTGCCGGAGATCTCGGCAAGCCGCGCGCCCGCCTCGAATCGGCAGCCCTCCGCGGTGGCCCACGCGACGCGGGCGTTCGGGTCGAGCGCCGCGAAGGCGCGATCGAACCAGTCGCGGCCGGCGAGCACCCCGGCTTCCTTCGCGGTCAGCACCCCGGTCGCGCGGCGGGCTTCGGGGATCAGCGCGCCGGTGACGTCGCCGCTGCCGAGGTCCTCCTCGAGCGCCCGCGCGACGTCGCGTGCGACGATCGCCGGATCGGGCGGCGCGATGGGACGCGTCAAGCCGGGAAGTCCGCGAACTGGCTCGTGCCGATGCCGGAATCCGGGAGCATCACCGGGATCCCGTCGTCGATCCGGTAGACGACCTTCGCGTCGCGCGTGACCAGTCCCTCGGCGAGCGGCCTGTCGACCGGGCGGCCGTCGACGTCGACGACGCCGCCGGCGGCGATCCGCGAGTTGAGATAGTCGAGCTGGCGTGCGCTCAGCATCGCGACCGGGACCTTCGAGACCGGGCAGCACAGGATGTCGAGCAGGCGTCGGTCGATGCCCATCCGCGGGTCGCTCGCGTGAGAGGCCGCTAAGATACAGGCTTTGCCGGCGACCGACCATGCAGACGACGCGCGAGCCCCTGGTGGGCGTGGTGATGGGATCGCGGAGCGACTGGCCGACGATGGCCGGCGCGGCCGAGGTCCTCGAGCGGCTCGGGATCGCGCACGAGGTTCGGGTCGTGTCCGCGCACCGCACGCCCGACCTGCTGTTCGAGTACGCGACGACGGCGGCCGTGCGTGGCCTGCGCGCGATCATCGCCGGCGCCGGCGGTGCCGCGCACCTGCCCGGGATGCTGGCGGCGAAGACGCGCGTGCCGGTGCTCGGCGTGCCGGTGCAGTCGAAGGCGCTGAACGGGCTCGATTCGCTGCTGTCGATCGTGCAGATGCCCGCCGGCGTTCCGGTCGCGACCTTCGCGATCGGGGAGGCCGGCGCGCGCAACGCGGCGCTGTTCGCGGCATCGATGCTGGCGACGACGGACGCCGAGCTCGCCGCGCGCCTCGAGGCCTTCCGCGCCGCGCAGACCGCCGACGTGCTCGAACGGCCGGATCCGCGCGCGTCGTGACCACGATCGGCATCCTCGGCGGCGGCCAGCTCGCGCGCATGCTCGCGCTGGCCGGCGCGCCGCTCGGCGTCCGCTTCCGCGTGCTCGACCAGAACCCGGACGCCTGCGCCGGCCAGGTCGCGCCGCTGGTCGTCGCCGATTACGCCGACGAACCGGCGCTCGCGGCCTTCGCCAAGTCGGTCGACGTCGTGACCTTCGATTTCGAGAATGTGCCGGCCCGGGCCGCGGAGACGGTCGCGGCGCGGGTGCCGGTGTTCCCGAACCCGGGCGCGCTCGCGGTGGCGCAGGACCGGCTCGCCGAGAAGACGCTGTTCAACGCGCTCGGCCTCGCGACGCCCGAGTTCGCCGCGGTCGACAGCCGGGAGGACCTCGCGCACGCGCTCGCGCGGATCGGCACCCCGTCGGTGCTGAAGACCCGCCGGCTCGGCTACGACGGCAAGGGCCAGTACCGCCTGCGCTCGGCGTCCGACGCCGATGCCGCGTGGCGGGCGCTCGGCGGCGTGCCGCTCGTGCTCGAGCGTTTCGTGGCCTTCGAGCGCGAGGTCTCGGTGATCGCCGTTCGCACCCGCGACGGCGATTTCCGCGCCTGGCCGCTGACCCGAAACTGGCATCGCGACGGCATCCTGTCGGCGAGCCTCGCGCCGGACGCGGCGGACGCCGCATTCGCCGACCAGGCCTTCGCGGCCGCGCGCAGGGTCGCCGAGCGCCTCGACTACGTCGGCGTGTTCGCGCTCGAGATCTTCGTCGAGGATGGACGCCTGCTCGGCAACGAGATGGCGCCGCGCGTCCACAACTCCGGACACTGGACGATCGAGGGCGCGGAGACCAGCCAGTTCGAGAACCACGTGCGCGCGGTGCTCGGCTGGCCGCTCGGCAGCACCGCGCTGCGCCAGCCGTCGGCGATGCTGAACTTCGTCGGCGCGCTGCCGGACGCGATGCCCGTGCTCGCGCTGCCCGGCGCCCACTGGCACGACTACGGCAAGTCGCCGCGGACCGGCCGCAAGGTCGGGCACGCGACGATCCACGCTCCGACGGGCACCGATCTCGCCGAGCGGCTGGCCAGGCTCGGCGATGCACTCGGGCGGCCCGCGCAGGTCGGACCGGTGATCGACGCGCTCGGCCCCGCCGCGGGCTGACGACGCCGGGCTGCCCGGGGCGCGATCGGTCGTGGCGGCGGGCCGGGCCGCCGCGCGCGACCGCGGTTGGCGAGGCGCCGCGAGGCCGTGCGCGTCGCTGCGCTCAGGCCGTCGGCCGGTTCGGCGATCGGTCGCCGTGCAGTCCGGAATCGACCGCGAAATGCGGATACGCGACGGCCTTCGCGACGATGCGGACGACGTCGCCGACGCGCGGCGGATCGACCTCGGCCCAGCGCGCCGCGAGCCGGGACCCGTCACCGAGCTGCAGCTCGAGCAGCACGTCCGCACCGGTGAAGTCCGCGGCCCGCACTTCGGCGTCGGCGCCGTGGCCCCGATCGGCGCGGAGGACCTGCTGGGGGCGGACCAGCACCCGCCGGCGGCTGCCGGGTGCGGGCGCCGGCGGCGCCGCCTCGAGGCTTCCGAGCGCGGTGAGGATCGTGCCCTCCCGGCTCGCGGTGCCGTCGAGCAGGACGCCCTCGCCGACGAACCCGGCCACGAACGCGTCGGCGGGATCGCGGTAGACCCGCGCCGGCGTATCCCACTGGTGCAGCCGGCCCTCGCCGATCACGCCGACTCGGTCGGCGAAGGCCAGCGACTCGGCATGGTCGTGCGTGACCAGCAGCGCGGTGACGCCGAGCCGCCGCAGCACCAGGCGGATCTCGTGGCGCAGGCGCGCGCGCAGGTCCGCGTCGAGGCTCGAGAAGGGCTCGTCGAGCAGCAGCAGGTCGGGTGCCGGCGCGAGCGCCCGGGCGATCGCGACCCGCTGCTGCTGCCCGCCGGACAGCTCGTGCGGCCGCCGTCGCTCGAGCCCCTCGAGCTCGAAGACCGCGATCAGCTCGCGGATCCGGGCAGAACGCTCCGGACGCGCGCGGAACCCGAGCCCGAACCCGATGTTGCCGACGACGTCGAGGTGCGGGAACAGCGCGAGGTCCTGGAACACGAGCCCGACGCGCCGCCGTTCCGGCGCCACGACCATGCCGGGGGCCGAGACGACCGCGCCGCGGAGTTCGATGCGTCCGGCCGCGACCGGCACGAGACCGGCGATCGCGCGCAGCAGCGTCGACTTGCCGCTCCCGCTCGGGCCGAGCAGGGCACCGAGCTCGCCGCGCCGGAGGTCGAGCGAGAGGTCCTCGACGACCCGCACGCCTCCGAGCGCGCAGGACACGCCGCGGAGGCGCAACCACGGCGCATCCGGACCGGTCATCGTCTCGGCGACGGCCTCGACGGTCACCGCGGCCGCATCGCTGCGGGGGCAGGCGGCGCGCTCAGCGCATCTGGCTCGCGGCGAACTCCCAGTTCACGAGGTTCCAGAACGCCTCGACGTACTTGGCCCGCGCATTCCGGTAGTCGACGTAGTAGGCATGCTCCCAGACGTCGCAGGTCAGGAGCGGACGGTCGGGACCGGTCAGCGGGGTCGCCGCGTTGCTGGTGCTGACGATGCCGAGGCTGCCGTCCGGGCGCTCGACCAGCCACGCCCAGCCGGAGCCGAAGGTGCCGAGCGCGACCTTCGTGAACTCGTCCTTGAAGGCCGCGAAGGAGCCGAACGACTTCGTGATCGCGTCGGCCAGACGGCCGGTCGGCTCGCCGCCCCCTTTGGGCGACAGCGAGTTCCAGTAGAACGTGTGGTTCCAGACCTGCGCGGCGTTGTTGAAGATGCCGCCGCTCGACTTCTTCACGATCTCCTCGAGCGACAGCCCCTCGAACTCGGTGCCCGGGACGAGGTTGTTGAGATTCGTGACGTAGGTCTGGTGGTGCTTGCCGTAGTGGAAGTCGATCGTCTCGGCCGAGATGTGCGGGGCGAGCGCATCGCGGGCATACGGAAGCGGGGGGAGTTCGAAAGCCATCGGTCGATCCTCGGCTGGGTTCACGGCGGTCCTCGATTGTACGGAATCGCGGTGAAGGTCCCGGTGGAGGCCGCTTCTTCGGCCCGCGCGCCGGCGTCGGCTCGGCCGGCGTCGTCCGGACGTCGCGGAAGGGCCGGTACACTTCGCAGGTTTCCCGCGCGAGGGCCGACGATGGACGTGATGGAGCGGATCCGCGAGGTCATCGCGGCGCACCCGGTCGTGCTGTTCATGAAGGGAACCCCACGCTTCCCGATGTGCGGGTTCTCGCAGCGCGCCGCGCAGGCGCTCGCCGAGTGCGGGGCCGCGTTCCACGCCGTCAACGTCCTCGAGGATCCCGAGATCCGGGCGAATCTGCCGCGGCACGCCAACTGGCCGACCTTCCCGCAGCTCTACATCCATGGCGAGCTGATCGGCGGCTGCGACATCACGCTCGAGTTGCACCACTCCGGCGCGCTGCGCGAGATGCTGGCCGACGCGCACCAGCCGACCTGATCCGGCGATGAGACACGCGCAAGAGCACGATCCGGCGAACGACGACCGACCGCTCGCGGGCCGGGTCGTCGCGATCGTCGGCGCGACCGGGGGTCTCGGCCGCGCGGCCGCGCTGGCCTGCGGATCGGCCGGTGCGACCGTGGTCCTGATCGGACGGCGAGTCCGGGCGCTCGAGTCCGTCTACGACGAACTGGTCGCCGCTGGTGCGTCAGAGCCCGCGATCCGGCCGCTCGATCTCGCCACGGCCGGTCCGGCCGAATGCGCCGAGACCGCGGCGGCGATCGAGGCGGGCCTCGGGCGGCTGGACGGCCTGATCCTGGCGGTGGCCGACTTCGACCACCTCGCACGGACCGCGTCGACCGACCCCGCGGTCTGGCTGCGCCAGCTCCATGTCAATCTCGCGGCGCCCTGGCTGCTGTTCCGCGCCATGGAGCCGATCCTGGCGCGCGCCCCCGCGGCCGACGTCGTGTTCGTGCTCGAGGATCCCGCCCGGATGCGGCGGGCCTACTGGGGCGGCTATGGCGCGGGCAAGGTCGGGCTCGAGGGCGTGGCCGCCTCGCTCGCGCACGAGTACGAGCATTCGTCGATCCGGATCCACGGCCTGCGCCCCGGTCCGATGCGGACCGCGCTCCGCGGGCGGGCCTTCGCCGGCGAGCCGGACGGGCCGCCCCCGGCGCCCGACCTCGCCGCATCCGAGATCGTCCGATGGCTGTCGAGGCCGCCGGCGAGGCCAGGTTGACGCGGCGCGCGCCACCCTCGGAACCCGTTCGCCGCCAAGGGCCGCGGTGTCGGTTGACTCGAAAACGTCACGGGCTCCCTGTTAGACTTCCGTTAATCAGTGTCCCGACTGCGTCGCTCACGCCCGTTCGTGACCGTCGCCGTCCACGAGGCGAGATGGGTCATCCGCCCAGTCGACTCGGCTTCCTTCCCCAACTGCCAAGCAGGGTTCCTTCATGTTCAAGCGTAAAGGCCTCGTCCTCGGCGTCCTCATCGCCCTGTCCACCGCTGCGACTCCGCTCTACGCGCAGAGCACCGCGGCCGGTCTGTCCGGGCGCGTCGTCGACAACACCGGTCGCCCGGTCGCCGGCGCGACGGTCGAGATCGTCCACCAGCCCTCGGGCACCCGTCGCACGGTCACGACCGATGCCGAGGGACGCTATGACGCGCGCGGCCTGCGCGTCGGCGGTCCCTACACGGTGACCTCGACCGCCGAGGGCTTCACGACCGACACCGAGGAGAACGTCTTCCTGCGCCTCGACGAGAGCACGAACCTGGTGCTCGAGGTGTTCTCGACCGCGATGACGCTCGAGGCGGTGACCGTCGTCGGCGCGGCGATCGACACGGTGTTCACGCCGGACAACATGGGCGCCCGCACCAACATCACGCGCCAGGAGATCGACATCCTGCCGACGATCAACCGCTCGTTCCAGGACTTCGTCCGGCTCGATCCGCGGATCACGATCGTCGACAAGGGCCGCAACGAGATCTCGGCCGCCGGCCAGAACAACCGCTACAACAACATCAAGGTCGACGGCGTGCCGACCAACGACCAGTTCGGCCTCAACCCCTCGGGCCTGCCGTCGCTGAACAACCCGATCTCGATCGACTGGATCGAGGAGTTCAACGTCGGCATCAGCAGCTACGACGTGACCCAGACCGACTTCGTCGGCGCGACGATCAACGCGGTCACGCGCTCGGGCGGCAACGAGTTCCGCGGCGCGGTCTACGGGATCTACCGCGACAACGACATGGTCGGTGATCGCCCGTCCAAGTTCCGCGGCTTCGACAAGGAGTGGACCGCGGGCGCCTACGTCGGCGGCCCGATCCTCCAGGACACGCTGTTCTTCTTCGTCGGCTACGAGAAGTTCGAGCGCGGCGCGCCGGCGCCGGACGTCGGGCTTCCGGGCTCGGGCGCGAGCAACATCGTGAACCTGCAGCGCGCGGACCTCGACCGGATCATCGCGACCGCGCGCGCGCGCGGCATGAACCCGGGCGAGGCCGCCCTCGCCGGCCCGGACAACACCGACGAGAAGTGGATCGCGAAGCTCGACTGGAACATCAACGACTTCCACCGCCTCACCTACCGCTACACCAAGACCGAGGGCACCCGCCTCGACCTCGGCGCGCAGAACCAGAACAACCTGACGCTCTCGAGCGCCTACTATCGCGACAACATCAGCTTCGACAGCAACGCGCTGATCCTGTACTCGAGCTGGACCGACAGCTTCTCGTCGGAAGCCAACGTCTCGTACTCGCGCTACCGCTCGCTGCCGACGACGCCGGTCCGCGAGCCGTCGGTCACCGTGACCGTCGGCACGACCAACGTGATCTTCGGCACCGAACGGTCGCGCCATGCGAACCAGCTCGAGGTCGACACCTGGACCGCGCTGTTCGCCGGTGACGTGTTCCTCGGCGAGCACGTGGTCCGCTTCGGCGTCGACTACGAGAAGAACGACATCTTCAACCTGTTCCTGCAGGACGTCTTCGGCACCTACAACTTCGGCAGCCTCGCGGCGTGGGAGGCGGCGACGCCGGCCTGGACCCGCTACCGACTGCAGCGTCCGATCAGCGGCGACATCAACAGCGTCGCCGCCGACTTCGCGATCGGCAACGTCGGCTTCTTCCTGCAGGACACCTGGTCGATCAACCCGAACCTGAACGTGCTGTTCGGCGCCCGCGTCGATCGCGCGATCGTCGACGAGCGCCCGCCGTTCAACGCCGCCGCGCAGGCCGCGTTCGGCTTCGACAACTCGATCACCGGCGACGGCGAGGTCATCGTCCAGCCGCGTCTCGGCTTCAACTACACGTTCGACACCGAGCGCCCGACCCAGCTCCGCGGCGGCGTCGGCCTGTTCACCGGCTCGGCGCCGGGCGTGTGGGTCTCGAACACGTTCTCGAATCCGGGCACCCGCGCGCGCAGCTTCGACCTGTCGAACGGCACCGGCTTCACGTCGAACCCGGACAACCCGATCCTGCCGGGCGGCACGCCGCTGTCGGTCAGCGTCGACTTCCTGGCGCCGAACTTCCAGCAGCCGACCGTGTGGCGCGGCAACCTCGCGTTCGAGCACGAGCTGCCGTGGATGGGCCTCGTCGCCGGTGCCGAATGGATCCGGACGATCACCGAGAAGGCAGTCGCGTTCGACAATCTGAACCTCGGACCGGTCCGCGGCACGCTGCCCGACGGCCGCAACGCGTACTGGACCACGCTGAATCCGGCCAACTTCACCGCCACCGGCACCACCGGCGGCAACCAGGCGCGCGCAGGCCGCAACACCGCCTTCAACAACGTGATCCTGCTCCGCAACACCGACCAGGGCAGCGCCGACAACCTGACGCTGTCGATCAGCAAGCCGATGCGCGACGACAACTGGTCGGCCCGCTTCGGCTACACCTACGGCGAGTCGACCGAGGTCAGCCCGGCCACGTCGTCGGTCGCGCTGTCGAACTGGCAGAACCACGCGATCTTCAACTCGAACGTCGACGAGCTGGCGCGCGCGAACTACGAGATCAAGCACCGCTTCACCGGCCTGTTCTCGTACCGCCTGAACCTGATCGACGGCTTCCCGACCACCGCCTCGCTGTTCTACGAAGGCCGCTCGGGACGTCCGTTCAGCTACACGTTCATCGGTGACGCGAACGGCGACGGCATCGGCGGCAACGACCTGTTCTTCATCCCGCGTCCAGGCCAGGTGCTGTTCTCGTCGAACTCGTCGGCAGCCGACATCGCGGCCTTCCAGCGCTACATCGAGGAAGTCCGCTACCTGCGCGAGAACCAGGGCAGCGTCGCCGGCCGCAATGCGGTCCGCGGGCCGTCGGTCAACCAGTTCGACCTGCGGATCTCGCAGCAGCTGCCGGGGCTGTTCGCCGACAACCGGGCGGAAGTGTTCGTCAACATCGAGAACGTCGGCAACCTGATCAACAAGGACTGGGGCAAGATCGAGCAGTTCCCGTTCCCGCTGACCGCGCAGCTCGCGCGCTTCCGCGGCGTCGATCCGGCGACCGGGCGTTACGTGTACGACGTCTCGAACTACTTCAACGAGGCGACCGGCGCGTTCAACTTCCCGAGGCCTGGCCTGCAGGACGGCACGGCGCAGTCGCGCTGGGCGGTCCAGGTCGGCTTCCGCTACGAGTTCTGATCGATCGTTCCAACGCTGTACCCGTGGACGGCCCGCGCAAGCGGGCCGTCTGCTTTTCGGGGCTTGCCGTGCCGATGCGCGCAGCTGGCGCCGCGGTCGCGTCGCATTGACGCGGTCGGCCGGCAAGCCAACAATGGCCGGCTCCCCAATCGAAACGGAACGCAAGGACATCGTCGATGCAAGACGCCCCGAAGAGCCCGACCCCCGGCACCGTGAACGCGCGGATCGCGCCGGTCACCGGCCTCAACCTGCTGTCGCGGCAGGAGGTGAGCCGATTGCGCGATGCGAGCGTCGGTGGGCTGCATCACCTGCTCAAGCGCTGCGCGCTGGCCGTGCTGACCGGCGGCGCCGACAGCGACGATCCGCGGGCGATGTTCGAGCGCTACCCGGAATTCGACATCCGCGTGGTCCAGCAGGATCGGGGCATCAAGCTCGAGCTGGTCGGCGCGCCGGCGCAGGCCTTCGTCGATGGCCGCATGATCCGCGGCGTCAACGAGCAGCTGTTCGCAGTCGTGCGCGACATCGTCTACGTCGCGACGCAGATCGAGGAAGGACGCTTCCGGCTCGAGGATTCCGAGGGCATCACCAACGCGGTGTTCGAGATCCTCCGCCACGCCGGCGTGCTGAAGCCGGACGTCGACCCGAACCTCGTGACCTGCTGGGGTGGCCACTCGATCGGGCGCGAGGAGTACGACTACACCAAGCGCGTCGGCTACGAGCTCGGGCTGCGCGGGCTCGACATCTGCACCGGCTGCGGGCCCGGCGCGATGAAGGGACCGATGAAGGGCGCGACGATCGGCCACGCGAAACAGCGGCGCCGGAACAACCGCTACATCGGGATCACCGAGCCCGGGATCATCGCCACCGAGTCGCCGAACCCGATCGTCAACAACCTCGTCATCATGCCGGACATCGAGAAGCGCCTCGAGGCCTTCGTCCGGACCGCGCACGCGATCATCGTGTTTCCGGGCGGGGTCGGCACGGCCGAGGAGATCCTGTACCTGCTCGGCATCCTGCTGCACCCTAGGAACTCCGGCGCGCCGTTCCCGCTGGTGTTCACCGGACCCCGGTCGTCGGCCGCCTACTTCGAGCAGATCGACCGCTTCCTGCGGCTGGCGCTCGGTGATTCGGTGGGCAAGCGCTACCAGATCCTCGTCGAGGATCCGGTCGCCGTGGCGCGGGCCGTCGGTCGCGGCGTGCAGCAGGTCCGCGAGGACCGGATCCGCGACCAGGACGCGTTCTTCTTCAACTGGGGCCTCGAGATTCCGTACGCGCTGCAGCAGCCCTTCGTGCCGAGCCACGAGAACATGGCACGGCTCGATCTGCACGCGGGCCGACCCCCGCACGAGCTCGCCGCCGACCTGCGGCGGGCCTTTTCGGGGATCGTCGCCGGCAACGTCAAGGAGGAGGGCATTCGCCGGATCGAACAGCATGGTCCGTTCGATCTGGCCGGTGATCCGGCGATCATGGAAGCCCTCGATGCGCTGCTCGCGGCGTTCGTCGACCAGCGCCGGATGAAGCTGCCGGGCTCGGAGTATCAGCCCTGCTACCGGATCCGATCGGGTCGAATCGGCGCGGCGGCGGGCGCGCTGTGACGGGGCTCACGGTTCGCAGCCGGGCGGCCGAATCGCATGACCGTTCGTCAGTCGGACGGGACCGTCCGGCGCGACGACGCTGCAGGCGCCGAGCGACGCCCGATACCGTTTCGGCATGAATCGGACCACCTCCATGTGCGTTTCCGCAAAGAGCCGTGCGCGTGGCGTCACGCTGATCGAACTGCTGATCACGCTGGCGGTGCTCGCGATCCTGGTCGCGATCGGCTTTCCGTCGATGCAGGAGGCCTTCCGGACGAATCGGGTCAGCGCCTTCAGCAACGACCTGCTGGCCGCCGCGGCGTACGCGCGCAGCGAGGCGATCCGCCGGACCGGTGAGGTCGCGATCTGCGCGAGCCCGGATCCGACCGCCGGCGGCTCGGACGCCGTGGCCGCGGCGGCGACCTGCTCGGGGCTCGACTGGAGTCGCGGCTGGATCGTGTTCGTCGATGCCGATCGCGATGGCCAGCGCCAGCCGGGCGAGGAGGTTCTCCGGGTCGGCGAGCCGCACGGTTTCCTCAGCGCGCAGGGAAGCACGAGTTTCGTCCTCCGATACGACCGCCTTGGGCGCGCCGTCGGTCTTCCGGCCGCGCAGACCATCGATGTGCGGTCGATTCCGTGCGAGGCCGGCCGCCCGGCACGTCGTCTCGTCGGCGTGTCGCTGATCGGCCGCGTCAGCGTCGATTCCACCATCCGGTTCTGCCCATGACCGACCGCGTGCCATTCGTACCCCGCCATCATTCGGGCGTGACGCTGATCGAGGTCCTGGTCGCGGTCCTCGTGCTGTCGCTCGGGCTGCTCGGCTATGCAGCGCTGCTGGCGTTCTCGCTGAAGGCGAACCAGAGCGCCAACTTCCGCACCCAGGCGACCATCCTGGCGTACGAGGCCCTCGACGCGATCCGGGCGAACCGGGTCAACGCGCAGTTCTACCGTCGCGACTGGAACTGGAGCGCGCCGACCGCGACCGGCCCCGGCGCCGAGCAGGCGATCGCCGACATCACCGCGTGGACGCAGCGGCTCCGGATCCTGCCGGGCGGTCAGGGCCGGATCGAGCTGCTCGCGGCGCCGATCTTCCCGCCGGTCGGCTCCGGTCCGCCGCCACCGCCGCCGGCCGAGGCCGATCGCGGCGTGGTCGTCGTGACGGTGCGCTGGCAGGACGCGCGCTGGGAGGCCAATGCCGCTGACCAGCGGACCGAATTCCAGGTGAGGAGCCGGCTGTGATCGCCATGGCCTTCAGCCGCCGAGGGGCCAGGATCCGCGGCCTGTCGCTGATCGAACTGATGGTCGCCCTGACGCTGGGCACGATCCTGATCCTCGGTCTCGTCCAGCTGTTCTCCGCGAGTCGCTCGGCCTTCCTTGCGTCCGAGGGGCTCTCGCGAGTCCAGGAAACCGGGCGTACGGCGATCGAATGGATGCAGCGCGACCTGCGCATGGCCGGGCACATGGGCTGCGTGTCCGACCAGGCGATCTTTCTCGGCGCCAATCCGCGCTTTCAGAACCTGCTCGAGCAGTTGACGCCGACCGCCGTCCTGCCGCCATTCCTCTATCGCTTCGGTGTCGGCATCCAGGGCTTCGAGGCCACCGGCTCCGGGGTCGGCGCGACGATCGATCGCAGCGCGGTCGAGAATCCGGCCGGGACCGGGTCGGCCGCGGGCTGGACGCCGGCGCTGCCCGCGGAACTCGCGCCGATCCTCGCCGGCGGCGTCGGCCAGGCCATCGCCGGGAGCGATGTCGTCGTCGTCCGCTACTTCAGCGCCGAGTCGCTGCCGGTCGAGATCGTGGTTCCCGGGAATCCGTCCGTCGTGCGCCTGCCGGCCGGAACCGCGGCGGCCAATCCGGATTTCTTCCGGGCCGGTGCGATCTACGGGCTCAACGACTGCATCCAGTCTGCGGTCTTCCAGCTCTCCGCCCAGGCCGGCGACGACCTGTCGGTCACCGCGACCGGACTCAATCGTCGTGTGTTCGGCGGCGCCGCGCAGTTCGCGCAGGGGGCAATGCTGTACCGCGCCGAAGCGGTCGTGTACTACGTCGGCGTCGGCGCCAGTGGGCAGCCTTCGCTGTTCCGCTGGGTCGCGGAGCCGACCGGTGGCGCGCTCAACGCGCGGCGCGAGGAACTGCTCGAGGGCGTCGAGATGCTGCAGCTGCAGTTCGGGCTCGACACCGCGCCGGCGCTGGCGCTGCCCGACGGCACGATCGACGTCATGCGGGTCGCGACGCCGATCAACCAGGCCGGCGCCGCGATCGCCGGCATGGGCGTCGAGGGACAGTGGCTCCGGTCCGGAACGGCCCGGGTGGGGCTGCTCGTCCGAAGTCCGGAGCGCGCGCAGTCGCCGGGCACGATCGGCGACGAGTACGTCGTCAACGGCACGATCGTGCGGGCCTTTCCCGACGGTCGCGTCCGCCAGGTCTACGAGACGACGATCGCGATGCGAAACCGCCTGTTTGGGAACTGAGCCATGACGACCGCCCCGTGTTCGTTGAATGCGTCCCGCCAGCGCGGCGCCGCGCTGTTCGTGGGCCTGATCCTGCTGATCCTGCTCGCCCTGATCGGGCTGGCGTCGATGCAGTCGACGCTGCTGCAGGAACGGATGGCCGGCAACTTCCGGACGGTCAATCTCGCCTTCCAGAACGCGGAGGAAACCCTGCGCCTCGCCGAGGGCCGCATCCAGGCCAACGCCAACGCCAATCTCGCGTTCCAGCCCGATCGGCAGGATTGCGCGCCGATCGACTATGGCACCTGGCTTCCGCCGATCGCCGGCGCGCCGTCGCCGGCACCGGCGACCCAGACGCAGAAGCTGGACCAGTGCATCGCGACCTGGACCGGCGGCGAGTTCGGCCAGCCCCGCAACGTGAAGGTCGACGACCTGTACCGCGTCAGCTCGTTCGCGCCGGATGCCGGCGGCTCGCGCGCGGCGTCGGCCGTGGTCGATTCGATCTACATCCCCTGAGCCCTGTCCGCATCGCGCGGAGGACACCGACATGAGTTTGCGCAACGTCGCTCCATTCGTCGCACTGGCCGCCGCGGTGTTCACCGCGGGCCTGCCGCCCGTCGCGCGCGCGCAGACGGCGCCGCTGCCGGTCTCGCAGCTGCCGCTGTTCGTGGCCTCGCCGGTCCCGCCGCTCAACATGCTGGTGATGGGCAAGGAGCACAAGAACTACTACGAGGCGTACAACGACGCCTCGGACCTGAACGGCGACGGCCAGCTCGACATCGGCTACAAGCCCGACGTGATCGACTACTTCGGCTACTTCAACAGCCGGGTCTGCTACAACTGGTCGGCGACCAACAACCGCTTCGAGCCCGCGAGCGTGGCCGGCGGATCCAACGGCAAGCAGTGCTCTGGCCAGTGGAGCGGCGATTTCCTCAACTACCTCACGACTTCGCGCATGGACGCCCTGCGCAAGGTGCTGTATGGCGGCTTCCGCGCGCAGGACACCGCGACCGACACGACGCTCCAGGGCGCCTTCTTCCCGCAGGACGCGCACAGCTGGGGCAAGGAGTACCGCGGTCGCGACATCGAGGGCTACGACATCGCGCGGTATGCGCCGCTCGGCGAGCCTCTTTTCAACGGGATCCACCTGTTCGCGGTGACGACGACGACCGGCAACCACCGGACCTTCGACGAGGGGTATGAAGCTCCGCTGTTCCGCGTGATGCAGAATTCGCCGTTCCGGATCTGGAACTGGCTGTCGATCGAAGGCCCGGTGGCGGGAAACCGGTGCTTCAACACCATCAACCAGCGAGTCGACTGCCTGGCAGGCGGGCTGCTTCCGCCGCACCCCGGGCATCCGGCCGACCGCGTGGCCTTCGATGCGATGGAAGCGACCTACGCGACGCCGCCGAACCAGTATGGCGCGAACTTCGGTCGCAATGCGATGGCGTGCCCCACCGACTGGTCGGCCGTGCCTCCCGCCGCGAACTGCAACCCGCGCACGACGGATCCGGATGACAACTACCTCAGCATCCATACCGGCACCTTCCAGCTGAACGCCACGCACGGCGGGGGCAACTACCAGTTCCGCATCAACGGTCGGCATGCGATCGACCTCGAGATCCGGGCCAATGGTCCCACCGGCGCGCTGGTTGCCCAGGCGGGCTGTTACGGGGACTACAGCTTCGGCGGCTGCGCAGGCGGCGAGGTCACGCCCGTGGTCGCTCTCACGGCGGGCACCATCTACTGGTTCAAGCTGCGGCACGAGACGACGACCGGGGACGATGCCTATCGGTTGGAGGTTCGCAAGACCAGCGGCCCGACCTCAGGGAATGGCGCGCAGTTCGACTGGCGAACGCTCGAGACCAACACCAGAAACCCGTCCAACAACTTCGTGTCGCGCGGCTCGAACGCGATCACCTCCCAGTACTTCAATCTTCGACCGACCCAGACGCTCGCAACGCGGCAGGATTACCGCGTACGCGTCCAGGTCTGTCCGGGTGGCGCCGCGGCTGCGGCCCTGCGCGATGACACCTGCAAGCAGTACCCGAACGGGACCTGGAAGCCAACCGGCCTGCTGCACGACTTCGGCGAGCCGGGCCGCATGTACTTCGGCCTGATCACCGGTTCGCAGCGCAACAATCTCGAAGGCGGCGTGCTGCGTCGCAACATCTCCGACTTCGCGAGCGAGATCGTGCCGGAGACGGGTCAGTTCCGGACCAACTTCAACGGCATCGCCCGCACGCTCGACCGCTTCCGGATGATCGGCGGTGGCTACGGCGGCCAGGCTGCGAACTTCGACAACCTCAATTCCGACGTCAACTGGGCGTGGGGCGCGGGCACCGGCAACTGCCCGTCGATCGGCGGACGGCCAATCAACAACGGCGAGTGCCGGATGTGGGGCAACCCGATCGGCGAGATGATGTACGAGGCGCTGCGCTATTTCGCTGGCGCCGCGACGCCGACGACCCGATTCGCGACCGGCGGGGCCACCCAGGGCGTGAACGAAGAGGCCACGATGGGGCTCACGACCGAAACCTGGCGTGATCCCTACGCTCCGATCGCGAGCAACGGACTCGGCTATCCGGAATGCGCGGTGCCGGTGCAGACCGTCATCAGCGACATCAATCCGAGCTACGACTCGGATCTTCCCGGCAGCCCGTTCACCGGTGCCGTGACGACCGTCAACAACACCCCGGCGACGATCAGCGCGTTCAACATGGCGACGGTCGGCCAGGAGATCTGGAACCTCGAGTTCGGGGCCGGCGCGCGCGACGTCTTCATCGGCGACTCGAACAACACGGTCGACAACGCGCCGACCGTCAAGTCGGTGTCGAGCCTCGGCAACATCCGCGGGCTCTCGCCCGAGGAGCCGACCAAGCAGGGCAGCTACTCGGCCGCGGCGGTCGCGCGCTTCGGGTTCCGGACCGACATCCACCCGGCAGCCGACCAGCAGAACCTGCGCACCTTCTCGGTGGCGCTGTCGTCTCCGCTGCCGCGGATCGAGATCCCGATCCGCAACACCGGGCGGCAGGTGACGCTGATCCCGTTCGGCCTCACGGTTTCCGGCACGTTCGGTGGCGACCCGCGCAAGCCGGTCAACACGATCGTCGATTTCTACGTGCAGGAAATCGTCAACTTCCCGGGCCAGCCCTTCAATGCAACGATCAATGGCGGGCGGCCGTATGCCGTCTTCCGGATCAACTACGAGGACGTCGAGCAGGGCAACGACCACGACATGGACGCGATCGTCCGCTACGAGGTCCAGCTGAATGCCGACGACACCGTGACCGTGCGGCTCGACAGCGAGTACGCGGCGGGCAGCGCGAACCAGAACCTCGGCTACGTGATCTCGGGCACGACGCGCGACGGCGTCTATCTCGAAGTCCGCGACCGCGACAGCGCGCAGGCGACTTCGGTGTACCGGCTCAACACGCCCGCCGGGCTCTGGGCCGGCGACTGCGACGTGGCGACGCCGCCGGCCGCTTGCGGAACCGGCCTCACCTTCACCAACACCCGAACGTTTACCCCGGCAGCGGCGGGCACGACCGCGCTCCAGCTCAAGGATCCGCTGTGGTTCGCCGCCAAGTACGGCGGCTTCAAGGACAGCAACAACAATGGCGACCCGGACATCATCACCGAGTGGGACGCTGACCTGGACGGCGTGCCGGACAACTATTTCCTTGTCACCAATGCGCTGAACCTGCGCGAGCAGCTCGGCCGCGCGTTCCTCGCGATCGAGCGGCTGGCCCAGCCGTCGGGTGGCATCAATGTCTCCGGCGTGCGCGTCGACGCGGGGTCCCTCAGCTACATCCCGCGCTACACGCTCGGCGAGTGGTCGGGCGACCTGCAGGCGTTCCGGATCCGGCCGGACGGAAGCCTCGGGCTCAACGTGTGGCGTGCGTCCGATCGACTGCCGGCGCCTGCCGCGCGCAACCTGATCGCGGCCGTGCGCAGCGGGCCGGCTGCCGGCGTCCCGCTGCCGCCGCTCGTCCCGACCGCGACCAACCTGCAGGCCGCCGAGTTCACCGTTGCTGGCCTCGGCGCGGGGGCGGCCGGGCTGATCGGCGTCACGCCGGCCCAGCTGACCGGCGAGTTCGCGCCGCGCACGGTCGGCGACCTCATCGCATACCTGCGCGGTGATGCCAGCTTCGAGGCCGACACCACCGGCACGCCGGGCCGGCCGTTCCGGCCGCGGCCGACGACGAAGATCGGGGACATCATCTCCTCGGAGCCCGAGCTGTTCGATCCGCGCTCCGATTTCGGGTACGGGATCGCCAATCCGGCGATCAACGGATCCGGCAACGCGTACCGGGACTTCCTCGCGGTCAAGCGCAATGCGACGCCGACGATCTTCGTCGGCGCGAACGCCGGCATCCTGCACGGATTCGATGCGCGCGACGGCGCGACCGGCGGTCGCGAGCTGCTGGGCTTCATTCCGCAGTCGGCCTTGCGGAACATGGGCCGGCTGGCGAGCCAGAATTACGTCCATCAGTACTACGTCGACGGCTCGATGCGGATCGGCGACGCGTATCTCAATGGTGCCTGGAAGAGCGTGCTGGTCGGCTCCGTCGGTGCCGGCGGGCGCTCGGTGTTCGCGCTCGACGTGACCAATCCGGGCACCTTCGGCACTGCCAACGTGCTGTGGGAGATCAACGAGTTGTTCGACCCCGACATGGGCACCGCGATCGGACGACCGTCGATCGCGCTGCTGCCGGGCAATCGCTGGGTCGCGATCTTCGGCAACGGCGTCAACAGCGCCAGCAATCGCGCGATGCTGTTCGTGGTCGACCTCGCGACCGGCGCGATCCTGCGCAAAATCGACACCGGATTCGGGTCGGCGAGCCAGGCCAACGGCATGACCAGCGTCGTCGTCACCGACGTGGACCGCGATGGCGTCGCGGACACCGTCTATGGAGCCGACTTCCAGGGCAACGTCTGGAAGTTCAACCTGAATTCGAACCTTCCGACCGCGTGGAACTCGGCCTACCTGACCGGCGCAACGCCGCGCCCGCTGTTCGTGGCGCGTGATCCGAACGGCGTTCGCCAGCCGATCACCGGCAGCCTAAACGTGTCCTCGGGGCCGCTGCCGGGCACGCAGCTGGTGTTCTTCGGCACCGGCAGCTACTTCCTCGTCAACGACAACGTGGTGCCTTCGAATCCTCAGATCCAGACGGTCTACACGATCTACGACAACGGGACTCCGGTCGCCGATCCGCCCTCCGGCCGCACGTCGGCACTGGTCCAGCAGCGGATCGTGTCGCAGCAGGGCACCGGCGCGAGCCAGAGCCGCACGACCACGGCCAATCCGGTCGATTACACGACCCGGCGTGGCTGGTTCCTCGATCTGGCGCTGCAACCGACCGCCGGCGGATCCTACACCGCCCTTGGCGAGCGGTTCCTGGGGCGTCCGCTCGTCTCGGCCGGGCGGGTGTTCTTCCCGACCTTCCGCCCGACCGGTGGCGTGTGCCGACCGGCCGGCGAGAACTGGCTGCTCGGGCTCAACGCGCTGTCCGGTGCCAATGAGCTCAGCTCGGTCGAGATCGGCACCACGGGCGGGTCGAATCCGTGCACCGGTGGCAACTGCGGCGGCGTGTTCCTCATCCAGGGTCCCCCGGTGAAGTCGCTCGCGGTCGTGATCCCGCAGCCGGGCTGCATCCCCGGCGTCGACATCGGTTGCCCCCCGGTCGAACCGGTCTGCAACCCGGGCGATCCGGTGTGCACGCAGGATCCGCTGACTCCGGTGCAGCCGAGCCGGTGCTCGCTGGTCGTGGTGCCGCCATCCGAACTCGTGACTGGTATCGTGCTGCCGCGTCCGTGTGGGCGCGTCTCGTGGCGGCAGATCCAGTAGCGGTCCGCACGGGGAAGGCCCAACATGCTGATCGAATCGCAAGCGAGGAGTCCCATGAAGCGCAGGCAGGCACGCGGCTTCACACTCATCGAACTGCTGATCGTCATCGCGATCGTCGGCATCCTGGCCGCGATCGCGATTCCGTCGTACAACGACAGCATCCGCAAGAACCGGCGCGCGCAGGCCAAGGCGGACATGGTCGAGACGATCCAGGCCCTCGAACGCTGCTTCACCAACCGGAGCACGTACGTCGGCTGTTTCCCGGGCGATGTGCTGCCAGCCGCGCTCGCCCGCTCGCCGCGCACTGGCAACGCGATCCACTACGACCTCGACCTGCCGGTGCTGACCGCGGCCGACTACGCGATCCGCGCGGTCCCGAGGGGTGACCAGGCCGCGGACGTCTGTGCCACGCTGACGATCCGCCAGAACGGCGTCCGCACGACGTCCAGCGGCAGGACGGACTGCTGGTGACGGCGCCGGCCGGAGGTGTCTTGACGCCTTCGATGGGGGCCGGCACCATATGCGGCTTCGTGAGCGTTCCCCGGTAGCTCAGTCGGTAGAGCAGGTGACTGTTAATCACCGGGTCGGCGGTTCGAGTCCGTCCCGGGGAGCCAACGAAAACAAGGACTTACGCTGATAGCGACAAGTCCTCGCAGGGCGACGAACGGCCCGGGTCCCTACAGGGTCCCTACAGCGCGCGAACTCACCCCAGAAACGACGAAGCCCGGCATCGGCCGGGCTCCCTCGCGCGTCGCGGTTCGACTGCTACGTCAGGCCGTGCTCAGTTCTCGCTGTCCGCAGGAACGATCCATGGCGCATCGGCGCTCGCGCCGCGCTCGAGCGCGCGCGATGCCGTGCTCGGCGCGACCGACTGTTGCGTGAGCCGCATCGTGCGGGCGAGAGATAGCGCGCGCTTGCTCTCGCGGTCGCGCGCCTGCAAGAGCCCCTGCAACTCGGCGACCGGGCACGTTTGAACGTCCAGCGCGTCGAGCATCGCTTGCAGCCGTTCGGCCATGTCGAGCGCGCGCACGTACTCGTGCAACAGCGGTTCGTTCGCGGCAGACCACCAGCCGAAGGGATGCGCCCCGACGATCGCGCGCAAGCGCGCCTGCAAGCACTCCGGCCAGTCCGGCGGCGGCTCGGGCAGGTAGTCGCCCGTCATGGCCTCGGCGCTCGGGATGTAGCGGTCACTCGGCATCGGTAGGTCCTCAGGAAGGCCCGACTTTGGCGCACGAAAGGCGCGGGTCGGGGTAACGATCGAATCGCGCGCGACTTTCGACCACCCCCTCCCCCGGGCGACCGCTTCGCTCGCGGGTCATCAGTGCAGGGGCACGGTCGCATCGGAAAACACGAAGCCGTCCGACGTGACGCGCCACAGGCGCCCGCGCACGTTCGCCGCGATGCTCGGGACGCAGGTGCAGGGGTCGCGGCCATGGAGTAGGTCGCAGTCGCTCGCGTGTCGGATCTCGACGTTCACCATCTCGCCGGCCCGCACGCGCAGGGCTAGCCCGAGCGCGACGATGCGCTCGCGGTAGGTCAGGGTCGGGGGAGTCATCGCGCGACCTCCGTCCGTCCGAGTCCGACCGGCCGTCCGAACGTCCGAACCCCTAAAGGGGGTTCGGACGGTTTCGGACGCTCCGGTCTTGGAAGTTCGGACGCTTTCGGACGCTTTCGGACGGTTCGGACGCAAGTTCGGACGCAAGTTCGCACGGTCACGGGCGGCCCTCCGGCAGTTCGACGAAGGGGCCATCGATGCGGATCCGTCCTGCACGTTCCAGCCCGGCGCGGACTTCGTGAAAGCGGTTCCGGTCGAGCCCTTCGGCTTGCAGGGCTTTCCGCCATGCGTCGATTGACACTCGCGCGTCGGCAGGGTCCCGGCCCGAAGCCTCGACGTTCGCGCGGTGCCGGGCGATCGTCTCGTGCAGAACACGCAGCGCCAGCTGCTGATTCCTTCCGGCCCCCTCGGCCTTCGAGCGGGCGGTCGGCTCGGGCAGGTCGCACGGCTCGAGGACCGCGGAAGTGACCGGCCGGCCGTCCTCATCCAGTGGCCCGAGCTCGACGGTCGCAAGCCGGAAGCCGCGCGGTGCCGGCCACTCGCCATCCTTGATCTTCGTCGCGGCGAAACGGATCGAGCCGTCATCATCACGCGACGCTTGCCATTCGTAGTCGGTCGCGCCGCGCAAGCTCGAATGGCCCCGAGCGCGACCCTTTTCCGCGTGCCCGGAATGCGCGACCGCCAGCAACGCGCAATGCAGGCGTGCGCGGATCGCATCGCAGGCCGCGACGAAGCGCCCCATGTCGGCGGCCCCGTTCTCATCGCCTCCGGCCATCGCACGCGCGACGGTATCGACCACAACGAAGGCGATCGGCCCATGCTGCCGCTCGACCGTGGCGAGCGCATCCGCCAGCGCGTCCACGTCGTGCGAGTCGATCCATGAAACCGGCGCGGTCACGACGGCCAGCGGCAGGCGAGCAAGCTCGACGCGATGACGAATCGCGAGCGCTTTCAGGCGTCGGCCAAGTCCTCGCGCGCCCTCGCCGGCGCAGTAGACCGCGACGCCTTGCCGGGTTCGGTGACCGTGCCAAGGCAGGCCAGCCGCGATGCAGAACGCCCACGACAGGGCGATGAAGGACTTGCAGGCGCCCGGGTCGCCGAACAGCACGGCCATGCTCTCGGCTTCCACGTAGTCGCGGATCAGCCAATCGACGGCCCCGACGGACTCGGCGACCTCGCAGGCCATGCGAACGGGAATCGCGCGACCCGCACGACCTACCGGTTGCTCCCAGGCGAGAGCCTCGGGCTCCGGCCCGTCGCACCAGTCGGGCGGCGGCTCCAGTTCGTCCACGCGCAAAGGCTCCGGCAGCGCCGGCACGGGTTCGGCCGCCAGTCGCTCGACCAGCGCCACCGCGCGGTCATAGCGCGCGTCCGCCTCGCGCACGTAACGTGCGGCCCCAACACTGGCTAGCGAGTCGCGAGGATCGCTCATGGCCGCACCTCGCGGGCCAGCGCGGCACAGGCGCCCGCGATCCGCTTGCGCGCGGTCCGCAATCGCTCGGCATCTTCGGCGCTCAAGGTTTCGCCGCGCGCCTGCATGCGTAAGGCGTCGTCGAGAACATGACCTTCGACGGCCAACAGCTCGGCGGCAGCCCGAAGGCCAGCCAACGCCAGTCGCTCGCGGTTCTCGCGCCGGTCCGCGGCCGATTGCTCGATTCGCTCGCGCGGCGGGTACAGGTCCGACAGTTCCAGGCCGACCGCCGCGACGATGTCGGCCGCAGCGCATCCGGCGTGGCAGTGCAGCAGCACGCCCCCGGTGTCCGCCTCGGCGATCGCCAGCGTGCCGCGCGACTTGTGCCCGATCGGGCAGTTCGCGCGCCAACCGGGCCCCGAGCGCCGCACGCCCTCGAGCACCGCGAGGATGCGATCGACGGGCGCGCTCATCACGCGCCCCGCGGCGGCTCGGTGCTGGCGACCGGCGTGCCATCGATCAGGCAGCGCGGGACCGCGACGCGCGTCGTGCGGCGCCCGAGCCGCACCTCGGCGAGCCGGCCCTCGCGGATCCAGCGCCAAACGCTCGCGCGCGACACGCCAAGCGCCCGCGCGGCGGCGGCGGGCCCCATGTAGACGACCGAAAGTTCCTGATTCGCGTTCATCGTTTCGCCTCCTTCGCGGCGCTGCATGCGCCTGGGCGAAACGTACGCGCCGGTCCCTCGACCGGGAATCGCTTACAGCCAGCTGTAAGGGGGTCAGCCCCTCCGGCGTGCGCGCTCTCGGGCGGCTCTACGCGCCGACTCGATGGACACGTTCAACGTGCGCGACTCACCCGGTTGCGGCGGTTCCAGCGCGCAAAGTTCATCCATCAACGGCGCGAGCCGCTCCAGTTCTTCGGCCTTCGCCTGTCGCCACTTCGCGAGAAAAATCTTCTCGGCTTCCTTCCACCATAGGCGCCGTGCGTTATCGCTTGGATTTTTGGCCGTCCTGCCGTCCGTAACCAGCGAAGGCAGTCTGGGCTTAATCCCTTGCGTGAACTGCGTTTTCCACGGGGGCGTCCACGCGGGAACATCCGCCCGCCTACCGGCCTCTATCGCCTCGAGCACCTCCGCCTCGATCACCTTCGGATCGGCCAGTTTCGGATCGGCCTTCATCGCCTCGAACCTCTCCGCCTCGAGCTTCTCCGCCTCGGCCATCATCGCTTCGACCATCGCGTCGATAACCGGTGTCCTCAACGCGAGAGGCGTCGAACCCTTGCGGCCCTTCTTCGCCGCGGCGGCCTTGGCCTTGGCCAGAAGCTTGCGAAGCGTCCGGTTTTCGTTCCGATACACGTTCAACCAGTGCTTCGCTTCGGTGTACTGCACGATCGCGTTGTACAGCGCGAGCGCCAGCGTCTCGGGGTCAGGCGCGAGCGATCGCACGTAGGACAGGATGCGCTCGGCTTGTTCCTTGCTCACGCCGCGCACTAGCGGGTCCGGCTCCTCCCGCTTGTTACAGCGGCGGATTCCCTGCAGCGTCTCGGCGTGCAGCGCGGACAGTTTGTCCGCACCCTCACGCTGGCATTCGTTGACAACTTTCTCGTTCGCGTTTCGCTTGCGTGTCATTTCGCTTCCCGGATCAGGATTCTGGCGACGAATGCCCGTAGAACCGCGCGGGACGGCGCGGGCGCCGTGATCGCCTTCGGGCGCAGGGGTGCTAGCGCCCCGACGCTTGCGCGGCTTGTGGGGCGTTCTGGGCGGCTTCGCGGGCATGACGGAGAAGGGGCGCCGTCAGGACGGGCGCGCGTCGAGCCGAATCGTGAGCCGGGCGCCGACCGCCTCGGCGTAGCGGCGGATCGTCCGCAGGTTCGGGGCGTTGCGCCCGGACTCGAGCCGCGCGACGACGCTTTGCGTCGTGCCCATGCGCTCGGCGACCTCGCCTTGCGAGAGCCCGGCCCGGGCTCGCGCGGCGATCAGCGCGCGGGCAATCGAGAACTCGCTGTCGAGCGCGTCGAACTCGGCGCGAACCTCGGGATCGGCGAGCAACTCGCGTTCGATCGCATCAAGCGTTCGGGTCTTCATCGCCAAGCCTCCGCCAGCGTTCCCAGGCCGTCGCGATCGCGGCGCGCGGCGTCGATTCGGTCTTCTTCACGAACACGTGCAGGACGACCAGGCGTTGCCCGGTCCGCGCGACGTAGAGCGCGCGGGCGATGCCATCCCGGCCCCGCATCCGCATCTCCCACAACTTGCCGTCGATCGGCCGCACGTGCGGCATGCCGACGCGCTGCGGGCCGAACTCGACCAGCAGCCGCGCGACGCGCAGGAATCGCGCCTGCATGTCCGCAGGCAGCGTGCGCAACTCGGCCTCGGCTTCGGCGACGACCTCGACAGTCCATGCCATCAGTCTATCGCCTTTTTGCTATGAAGGGCGGGGCGCCCGTCAGCCGTCCCGGCGCCGGCGCGACGGCAGGCGAACCACGGTCCCGGATCCCGTCGCGAGCCGGTGCAGCGCCTCGAGCGCCTCGCGGACCTCGGGCAGGTAGTCATGCCGCACGTAGTGCCGTTCCTGCACGCCCGCGAGCCCGTGCGATTGCAGCCGCGCCCGGACCTCGGCCGGGACGCCGAGCGCCGCGAGCCGGGTCTCGACCGTGCGGCGCAGGTCGCCGAGGGAGAAGTCGGCCTCGATCGCGCCCGCGCGGCGCATCCGCGCGACGACCTTCGCGAGCCGGTGCGCGAGCCCGTCATAGGGGCATGGCGTCGCGCCCCCGTCGAACGTCAGCAACCACGGCCCGAGCCCGCCATGCAGCCGCGCGAGGGCCTCGGCGGCAGGTTCGATAACGGGCAGGACGTGCCGCCGCGGTTGCTCGCGGCGCCCCTTCCGATCGAGCAGGGTCAGCGTGCCGGCCTCGCGGTCCCAGTCCTCGACCGTCGCGCGCGCCAGCTGTTCGACGCGCTGCCCTCCGAGCCACAAATGGGCGAGCAGTAGCGAGCGCGCGGGCTCGGCTTCGGCCTCGAGGGCCTGCACGTAGGCGCGCAGCTCGGCGACCGACAAGGCGCGCTCCCGCGCGCGGATCGCGCCGCGCACGGTGCGAAGCCCGGCCGTCGGGTCGGACTCGATCCGCAGCGCGCGCAGGTCCGCGCTCGCGCTCGGGTCGCCCGGGGCCTTGATGGCGAGGCGGTAGGCGGCTTTCAGGATCGAGCGCACCATCGCCGCGGTTCGGAGCTTGTCCTCGGCGACCAGTTCGTGAATCAACGCGGTCAGGTCCTCGAGCCGCACGTTCACGGCCGGCAGCGCGGCGACCGGCTTTCCGAGGACGTGGCGACCGACCATCGCCTCGACGCGCGACGCGCTCGGCTTGGCGGCGCGGCGCAGGTCCTCGACGTAGAGCGCGAGCAGGCGCCCGAGCGTCCCGGTCCGGCGCGCGGCTTCCTCGGCCTCGGCCTCGCGCGCTTCGCGCTCGGCCCGCTCCCGGGCCTCGCGCTCGGCGTCGAGCGCGGCCCGCAGGTCCTTCGTGCCGGCGTGGTAGCGCGCGATGAGCTGGCGGGCGATGGCGCGCGCGGCGTCCAGGTCATCGAACGCCCCGATCG
The DNA here is from genome assembly GCA_002995625.1 of Lysobacteraceae bacterium. Classification (GTDB taxonomy): domain Bacteria; phylum Pseudomonadota; class Gammaproteobacteria; order Xanthomonadales; family Ahniellaceae; genus UDEA-SF1. The sequence goes on from PVBP01000003.1 coordinate 42,258, forward strand.
GCAGGTCATCTTGCCGGCCGTCCGACGTGGTATGGCGCAGGTAGAACCGCGGGATGCCCGACGGCGAGCCCTTCGCCCGCAACTGCGGCTGCCCCTGCCCTACGTCCTCGACCGCCCATTCCCGGGGTTTCAGGGCCTTCAACGTGCGCTTGTTCAGGGTCGGCATGTCGGCCTCCGCGAGGGTCGGGTCCCTACTGGGTCCCTACAGGGTCCCTACAGCGCATCGTATCGCAGGATTTCACGAAATCTTACGGTATCGCAGAATCAACAAGTTAGCGCATCGCATGTTGCGCGAATGCAACGAATGCACCATCTTGAGGCGTATTTCGGGTGACTGTTAATCACCGGGTCGGCGGTTCGAGTCCGTCCCGGGGAGCCAACGAACACACGGGCACCGGCCGATCGCGCCGGAGCTGTACCAGCATGGGCCCGACTACGAGTCGCCGGCGGGTCCTGCGACGTCGCAGCGAACCGCCTCCCGGCGCGTCCTGCCGCTGTTGCTGGTGACGAGGCGCACCCCGTCGAGCGCAGGTCGCCGCGGGTCGCAGATCGTCATCGTCACATTGCTGCCGTCCGGCCGGCCGCTGGGCTGGAACACGATCACGCGCCGACCGGCGCTCGAGCGCAGTTCGAGCCGAGAACTCGGCGGGAACACGCGCACCAGCAGCTCATGGGGACCTCTCGTCCGGTTGCGGTCCGGGTCCTCGAAGGCGATGAAGCCGTCCTGCCACGACACGCTCGACGTGCAGGTCGACCCGTCGAGCGACGGGCAGATCGCGACCGGCGTGCGGCGCAGGATCGCGTGGCTGCGGGCGATCGCCTGGGCGTCGCGCCACGTGGCGGCGGCCGCAGTGATCGACTGACGGGCCAGCGCGTCGCCGAGCGCGGGCAGGCCAAGGGTCATCGCGATCGCAAGGACCGAAGCGAGGATCGAGCTCTCGATCAGGGTCTGGCCGCGCGCGGCGCGACGGCCGGCGGACGATGACGCGCGCATTGGAAGTCTCCGGTGATGGACCGGCTGCCACCGTATGCGGGACGCATCGAATCGCCGATCGCCGATCGTCGCGGCGGCGTGTACGAAATCGTCGCGTCGGACCGGCGGTACTTCTGCGACCATTCGGCCAATGGCTGACGCCTTTCGACTCGTGTCCGACTACCGTCCGGCCGGCGACCAGCCGGCCGCGATCGCACGCCTCGTCTCGGGCTTCGAGGCGGGCCTGGCGCATCAGGTCCTGCTCGGCGTCACCGGCTCGGGCAAGACTTTCACGATCGCGAACGTGGTCGCGGCGATCCAGCGACCGACCCTCGTCCTCGCCCCGAACAAGACGCTGGCGGCCCAGCTCTACGGCGAGTTCAAGGCCTTCTTCCCGGACAATGCGGTCGAGTACTTCGTCAGCTACTACGACTACTACCAGCCCGAGGCGTACGTCCCGTCGAGCGACACCTACATCGAGAAGGACGCCAACATCAACGAGCACATCGAGCAGATGCGGCTGTCGGCGACCAAGGCCCTGCTCGAGCGCAAGGATGCGCTGATCGTCGCGACCGTCTCGGCGATCTACGGACTCGGCGATCCGGACGAGTACTTCCGGATGGTGCTGCACCTGGTCCGCGGCGACCGCGTCGACCAGCGCGAGCTGATCCGGCGTCTGACCGAGCTCCAGTACACCCGCGGCGAGTACGAGCTGCGTCGCGGCACCTACCGCGTGCGCGGCGAGACGATCGACGTGTTCCCGGCCGAGGCCGAGGCCGAGGCGCTGCGGATCGAGCTGTTCGACGGCGAGGTCGAGAACCTCGCGGTCTTCGACCCGCTGACCGGCGCGATCGCGCGACGGGTGCCGCGCTTCACCGTCTACCCGAAGACGCACTACGTCAGCACGCGGCGCACCGTGCTCGAGGCGATCGAGACGATCAAGGCCGAACTTGCCGACCGCCTGGTCCAGCTCGAGTCGCAGGGCAGGCTGCTCGAGGCGCAGCGCCTGCGCCAGCGCACGACCTTCGACCTCGAGATGATGGCCGAGATCGGCTATTGCCAGGGCATCGAGAACTACTCGCGCCACCTGACCGGCCGCGCCGCCGGCGAGCCGCCGCCGACCCTGTTCGACTACCTGCCGCCGGACGCGCTGCTGGTGGTCGACGAGTCGCACGTGACCATCCCGCAGCTCGGCGCGATGTACAAGGGCGACCGCTCGCGCAAGGAGACGCTGGTCGAGTACGGCTTCCGGCTGCCGTCGGCGCTCGACAACCGGCCGTTGCGCTTCGAGGAATGGGAACGCCGCGCGCCACGCACGATCCACGTCTCGGCGACGCCGGGCGAGTGGGAACTGGCGAAGTCGGGTGGCGAGGTCGTCGAACTCGTCGTGCGGCCGACGGGGCTGGTCGACCCCGAGGTCGAGGTGCGGCCGGTCGCGACCCAGGTCGACGACCTGCTGGCCGAGGCCAACCTCCGCATCGCGGCCGGCGAGCGCGTGCTGGTCACGACGCTGACCAAGAAGATGGCCGAGAACCTCACCGAATACCTCGCCGAGCACGGGGTCAAGGTGCGATACCTGCACTCGGACATCGACACGGTCGAGCGCGTCGAGATCATCCGCGACCTGCGCCTCGGCGTGTTCGACGTGCTGGTCGGCATCAACCTGCTGCGCGAGGGCCTCGACATGCCCGAGGTCTCGCTGGTCGCGGTCCTCGACGCCGACAAGGAGGGCTACCTGCGATCGAGCCGCTCGCTGATCCAGACCATCGGCCGCTGCGCGCGCAACGTCCGCGGCAAGGCGATCCTGTACGCCGACCGCGTGACCGACTCGATGCGTGCGGCGATCGACGAGACCGCCCGCCGTCGTGCGAAGCAGCTCGAATACAACGCCGCGCACGGGATCACGCCGAAGACGATCGTCAAGGCCGTGACCGACATCCTCGAGGGCGCGCGTGATTCGTCCGAGGCCAAGGCCGGCAGCAGCGTCGGACGCCGCGGTCGTTCGGCGCAGAAGGTGGCCGAGCCTGCCGAGGACTACCGGCTGCTGACGCCGGCCGAGGCGAGCCGGAAGATCCGCGAGCTCGAGGCGCGGATGTTCCGGCACGCGCAGGACCTCGAGTTCGAGCACGCGGCCCGGCTCCGCGACGAGATCCGCCGACTCAAGGCCGAGGCTTTGGTCGGCTGATGCCAGGCCTTTCCGCCGCGAACCGAGGGCGCGGACTCACGGCTGGATCCAGCCGCGACGGACGAGGATGTCGACGAGGGCCTCGGTGTAGGCCGGCTTGTCGCGATAGTCGAGGTGCGAATCGTCCGGCAGGTCGAACGCCGTCAGCGCCGGCTCGTCGGCGAAGTGCAGCACGCGGGCGCGCGTGCGCGCGGCCCACGGGTCCCAGTAGCGTTCGCGCGGGAAGATCTCGTCCTCGAGCGCCCGCCGAGTGCCGGAGATCGGCGTCTGGTAGACGATCACCGTCCCGCCGCGACGCTGGATCGCGTCGATCCATCCGTCGACTTCCGCCAGCTCCGCGAGGAAGCGCTCCGGCGGGATGCCCGGGTCGAGCGCGGCCCGGTTCGCCGCGACGTGTTCGTCGAACTGCGCCCGCGCCAGCGCCGGATCGGTGCGCGCATAGTCGATGTCGCAGCTGCGGTCGGCGTGGAACACCGAATACGGCCGAAACGGCTCGCCGTCGCCGGCGAGCCATCGGCGCAGCGTGTTCGGCAGGCTGAGGTCGTGCTGCGCGACGACGGCGCGCGACTGCCACAGGTTCAGCAGGACGCGGTTCAGGGCCAGGCTCGGCGAGAACTCGCGCGCCGCGTAGTCGATCCACGGCTGCTGCAGGTCCCACATCGGCCGCGTGAGCCCGCGCGTGTCGACGTCGACCAGCACGGTGCCGCGGAATTCCTCGTCGGCGGCGAGGTCTCGGAGCACCGCGAGCGGATAGAGCGCATTGATCGCGAGCATCACCGGCCGATGGCGCGGCAGCCGTTCGCGCAGCAGCGCGAGGTCCGCGCCGCACAGGATCCGCGAGGCACCGAGGATCACGAACGGCTCGCGTCGGGTGAGGTCCACCCGAGAGCGCTCGAGCGCCCAGAGCGCCTTCGAATCGATCACCTGCGGCCCGTAGCCGGCGCCGCGCCAGTACGCCTCGGCGACGCCGACGATCGCGGCCGCCAGCAGCGCCGCGGCGGGCAGCAGCACGCCCCAGCGGCGTTCAGAACTGGAAGTAGATGAAGGCATGCGAGGTTCCGGGAGAGAGCACGATCGCCGCTGCCATCAGGCCGAGCGCGAGTGCGACCAGCGGGGCGGGCGTGCTCGCGAGCAGCTCCTCGGCCGTGGTCGAGCGCATCGCCCAGTGGACCGCGACGATCGCCGCGAACACGAGCAGCGCGAGCGTGTCGCGCGCGTCGCGCGCCGACCAGGACGCGACGAGACCGGGCAGGTCGGCAAGCGCACGACTCACCGCGAGCGCGTGGTCGAGGTCGGAGGCGCGGAACCAGACCCACGTGTAGACGACCGCCGCCAGCGTCAGCGCGGCCCAGGCGGTGCGTCCGATCCGGCCGGCGGCCTCCGGTCGGAACCAGCCCCGGTTCGCCAGCACGCGCTCGACGACCAGCCACGATCCGTGCAGGCCGCCCCAGATCACGAAGTGCCAGGCCGCGCCGTGCCACAGCCCGCCGATCAGCATCGTCAGCATCAGGTTGCGCAGGGTCAGCCAGCGTCCGAGCCGGCTGCCGCCGAGCGGGACGTACAGGTAGTCGCGCAGCCAGGTCGACAGCGAGATATGCCAGCGGCGCCAGAAGTCCGAGAAGCCGCTGGCCGCGTAGGGGAAGCGGAAGTTGAGCGGCAGGTGGAAGCCGAGGCAGCGCGCCGCGCCGATCGCGGTGGTCGAGTAGCCGGCGAAGTCGCAGAAGATCTGGCCGGCGAAGGCGATGGTCCCGGTCCATGCGCCGAGCGCGGTCGCGGCGCCCGGATCGGCGTAGCCGGCGTCGGCGACCGGCGCGAAGATCCCGTCGGCGAGCACGATCTTCTGGAACAGTCCCAGCACCATCAGCGACAGGCCCACGCCGAGGTCCGGCAGGGTCGAGCGCCGCGGCTCGGCGAGCTGGTGGCGCATGTGGCCGAAGCGCACGATCGGTCCGGCCACCAGCTGCGGGAAGAACGCGACGTACAGCGCGTAGTCGCGCCAGCTCCGGATCGGCGACACGCGGCCGCGGTAGACGTCGATCGCATACGAGATCGACTGGAAGGTGTAGAACGAGATGCCGACCGGCAGCACGAGGCCGAGGTCGGGTGCCTGCCAGTGGATGCCGAAACGCTCCAGCGACCAGGCGACGTTCCCGAGGATGAAGTACTGGTACTTGAAGGTCGCGAGGATCCCGAGGTTCACGGCCAGGGACAGCCGCAGCCACGGCAGGCGCTCGGGCTGGCGGTCGATCGCGGCCATCCGCCGCGCGACCCACCAGTCGAGCGTGCTCGAGCCGGCCAGCAGCAGCACGAACGGCGGGTTCCACGCCGCGTAGAAGATCCAGCTCGCCGCCAGCAGGAATCGCTTGCGGGCCTCCCAGCCGGCGATCGCGTTCGCGATCGCGAGCACGCCGCCGAAGAAGGCGAGGAAGGTCAGACTATCGAAGGGCATCGGCAATCCCGCGGCGACGGACGATTGTCGGGCGGCCGGCCGCGAAGGGCCAGCGCGGCGGAGGGGTGTCGGGCGCGGGCTGGCGTGGACGGTTCGGGCGCGCTATCCTTCGGGGCTCTTTGGGCGCGTAGCTCAGCGGTAGAGCACTACCTTGACATGGTAGGGGTCACAGGTTCGATCCCTGTCGCGCCCACCACGCCAGCCGGCGTGGCCCCCCGGAGATGGCGAGGCGTAGTCCGAACGGACACGATCACGATGACGCGAGGCACCGGCAACCACTGACCCGCGGCGCGCCGCCTCGCCTCCGGACCCGAGGGCGCTCCGCGCCCTTTTTTGTGCCCAGGATCCGGAACTTTCCGGAGCCATCCCGATGATCACGATCACGCTACCCGACCAGAGCCAGCGCCAGTTCGAGCATCCGCCCAGCGTCGGCGACGTCGCCGCGTCGATCGGCGCCGGCCTCGCGAAGGCGGCGCTGGCCGGCAAGGTCGACGGTCGGCTGGTGGACCTGTCCTTCCGCGTCGACCGCGACGCCGCGCTCGAGATCGTCACCGACAAGCACCCCGACGCGCTCGAGATCATCCGCCACTCGACCGCCCACCTGCTCGCGCAGGCGACCCAGCGCCTGTTCCCGGACACCCAGGTCACGATCGGCCCGGTGATCGACAACGGCTTCTACTACGACTTCGCGCGCGACAAGCCGTTCACGCCCGAGGACCTCGAACGCATCGAGGCCGAGATGGCGCGGATCGTCGCCGAGTCGCTGCCGGTCGAGCGCCGGGTGATGGCGAAGGACGAGGCGATCGCGTTCTTCAAGGCCAAGGGCGAGCACTTCAAGGCCGAGATCATCGACGACATCATCCCGCCGGGCGAGGAAATCTCGCTGTACGGGCAGGGCGAGTGGGTCGACCTGTGCCGCGGCCCGCACGTGCCGAACACCGGCAAGCTCGGCGCCTTCAAGCTGATGCGCGTCTCCGGCGCCTACTGGCGCGGCGACCAGAACAACCAGCAGCTCCAGCGCGTCTACGGCACCGCGTGGCGCAACGACAAGGAGCTCAAGGCCTACCTGACCCAGATCGAGGAAGCCGAGAAGCGCGACCACCGCCGCCTCGGCCGCCAGCTCGACCTCTTCCACTTCCAGGAAGAGGGTCCGGGCCTCGTGTTCTGGCACCCGAAGGGCTGGGCGATCTGGCAGGTCGTCGAGCAGTACATGCGCCGCGTCTACCGCGACCACGGCTACCAGGAGGTCCGCTGCCCGCAGATCCTCGACAAGTCGCTGTGGGAGAAGACCGGGCACTGGGAGAACTACCGCGACCACATGTTCACGACGGCCTCGGAGAACCGCGACTACGCGCTGAAGCCGATGAACTGTCCGGGGCACGTGCAGATCTTCAACCACGGCCTGCACAGCTACCGCGACCTGCCGATCCGCTACGGCGAGTTCGGGGCCTGCCACCGCAACGAGCCCTCGGGCGCGCTGCACGGCCTCCTGCGCGTGCGCGGCTTCACCCAGGACGACGGCCACATCTTCTGCACGGAGTCGCAGATCGAGGGCGAAGTGGTCGCGTTCCATCGCCAGGCGATGGACGTCTACCGCGACTTCGGCTTTTCCGACGTCGCGGTCAAGCTGGCGCTGCGGCCCGAGAAGCGCATCGGCGACGACGCGATGTGGGACCAGGCCGAGGCGGCACTGCGCAAGGCGCTCGCGGCCTGCGGGGTCGAGTGGGAGGAACTGCCCGGCGAAGGCGCCTTCTACGGGCCCAAGGTCGAGTACCACCTGCGCGACTCGATCGGCCGCGCGTGGCAGGTCGGCACGATCCAGGTCGACTTCTTCATGCCGGGCCGGCTGGGCGCCGAGTACGTGACCGAGGATTCCGGCCGCCGGACCCCGGTGATGCTGCACCGCGCGATCGTCGGCTCGCTCGAGCGCTTCATCGGCATGCTGATCGAGCACCACGCCGGCGCGATGCCGGCCTGGCTGGCCCCGGTGCAGGCGGTCGTCATGAACATCACCGACGCCCAGGCCGACTACGCCGCGGCGGCTGCAAAAACCCTTCAAAATCAAGGCTTCCGGGTCGAGGCCGATTTGCGCAACGAGAAGATCGGCTATAAGATCCGCGAGCACACGTTGAAGAAGGTGCCGTTCCTGCTGGTCGTCGGCGACCGGGAGAAGGAACAGGGGACGCTCGCCGTGCGCGCGCGCTCGGGCGAGGATCTGGGGTCGATGGCCCTCGATGCCGTCGTCTCGCGGCTTCGCGCGGAGCTCCCGGAACACCGGACGCCTGGGATGGCGACGGTGCAGTGATCGGCGTTTGGAGGAACCTACATCAGCATCGACAGCAAACCGAACCGTCGCAACGAGGAGATCCGCGTCCCGCGCGTGCGGGTGATCGCGGCCGACGGCACCCAGCTCGGCATCATGAGCCGCGACCAGGCCCTTCAGACGGCGTTCGACGCCGACCTCGATCTGGTCGAGATCCAGCCGAACGCGGACCCGCCGGTCTGCAAGATCATGGATTTCGGCAAGTTCCGGTTCGAGCAGCAGAAGAAGGCGAACGAGGCGAAGAAGAAGTCGAAGCAGGTCGAGATCAAGGAACTCAAGTTCCGGCCGACCACCGACGACGGCGACTACCAGATCAAGCTCCGCAACCTGCGCCGCTTCATCGCGGAGGGCGACAAGGTCAAGGTCAACATCCGGTTCCGGGGTCGCGAGATGGCGCACACGGAACTGGGCGCCGCGATGGCCAAGCGCCTCGAGGCCGACCTCCAGGACGAGGTCACGATCGAGCAGATGCCGCGCTTCGAGGGGCGGCAGATGGTGATGATGCTGGCGCCGAAGAAGCGCTGAGCAGTTGGTACCGGAGCGCGGCGCGCCCCGGTGTGGTCGCGGGGCCCGGACGGAATCGGGCCGCGGGGCGCGCTCCCTCGAGGGGCCCGCTCCACCGCAGGATGAACAGGAACCCGCCCGGGCCCCGTGCCCCGGCCTAGACAAGCCGGTACGAGTAGGACGGAAAGCGTGGCGAAGGCCACCACTCGGACCAGTCCAAGACGACGAAAGGGAAAGCACCCATGCCCAAGATCAAGGTCAAGACCAACCGGGCCGCGGCGAAGCGGTTCCGGAAGACGGCCTCCGGCAAGTTCAAGGCCGGCCACGCCTTCAAGAGCCACATCCTCACGAAGAAGTCGACCAAGCGGAAGCGCAACCTCCGCGGTCCCAACCACGTCCGCGCCGAAGACGCAGGCCGCGTCGCGCGCATGCTGCCCTACGCGTAAGGAGAGACGACCATGGCACGAGTCAAGCGTGGCGTCGTCGCGCGCCGCCGGCACAAGAAGATCCTCGGCAAGGCGAAGGGCTACTACAACGCCCGGCGCAAGGTCCTGCGGGTCGCGAAGCAGGCCGTCACCAAGGCCGCCCAGTACGCCTACATCGGCCGCAAGCAGAAGAAGCGCGTCTACCGGGCGCTTTGGATCACCCGCATCAACGCGGCCGCGCGCCAGTACGGGCTGTCTTACAGCCGCCTGATCGCCGGCCTCAAGAAGGCGAACATCGAGATGGACCGCAAGGTGCTCGCCGACCTCGCGGTGCACGACATCGCGGCCTTCAACCAGATCGCGGAGAAGGCCAAGGCCAGCCTCGCGGCGTGAGCATGCGGCGGGCGCCGCGCGCGCCCGCCGGATCGTTCTCCGGACGACGGGGGGAAGGCCAGGCCTTTCCCCCGTTCGCATTTCTGGACTCCCGATGACCAACCTGATCGACGACTACGCGCCGCGCATCGCCGCGGCGTCCGGGCCCGAGGCCCTCGAGGCGCTGCGGGTCGCGCTGTTCGGCAAGAGCGGCCTCGTGACCGAGCAGCTGAAGCAGCTCGGAAAGCTGCCGCCGGACGAGCGCAAGGCCCGTGGCGCCGAGATCAACGCCGCGCGCGACCAGCTGCAGGCGCTGATCGAGGCCCGCCGCGAGGCGCTCGAGGAGGCGCGGCTCGAGGCCCGGCTCGCCGCCGAGCGGATCGACGTCACGATGCCGGGCCGCGGTGCCGATCCCGGCAACCTGCACCCGGTCACGCGCACGCTCGAGCGCATCAGCTCGATCTTCGCCCGGCTCGGCTACGAGAGCGCGGACGGTCCCGAGATCGAGGACGACCACCACAACTTCGAGGCGCTCAACTTCCCGCCGCACCACCCGGCGCGGGCGATGCACGACACCTTCTACTTCCCCGACGGTCGCCTGCTGCGCACCCACACCTCGCCGGTGCAGATCCGCGCGATGCGTGCCGGCAAGCCGCCGTTCCGGGTGATCGCGGCCGGCAAGGTCTATCGCAGCGACTCCGACCAGACGCACTCGCCGATGTTCCACCAGATGGAAGGCCTGCTGGTCGACGAGCGGGTCAGCTTCGCCGAGCTCAAGGGCACGCTGGCCGCGTTCGTGCGCGCCTTCTTCGAGCGCGACTTCGAGATGCGCTTCCGGCCGTCCTACTTCCCGTTCACCGAGCCCTCGGCCGAGGTCGACATCCGCTGGGAGCGCCCGGACGGCAGCCACGCCTGGCTCGAGGTGCTCGGTTGCGGCATGGTGCACCCGAACGTGCTCGCCGCGTGCGGCATCGATCCCGAGCGCTGGACCGGCTTCGCGTTCGGGCTCGGCATCGAGCGCTTCGCGATGCTGCGGTATGGCGTCGCGGACCTGCGCGCGTTCTACGAGAACGACCTGCGCTTCCTGCGCCAGTTCGCCTGATCTTGCCGGGCCGGCCGCGCGCCGGCCGCCTGCGCCTGGAGTCCCCCGCATGAAGTTTTCCGAGAACTGGCTGCGCGAACGGGTCGCGATCGACGCGACCCGCGAGGCCCTGGTCGAGCGCCTGACGATGGCCGGCCTCGAGGTCGAGGGCGTCGAACCCATCGGCGACGGGCTCGACCTGGTGGTCGTCGCCGAGATCCTGTCCGCCGAGCCGCATCCGAACGCCGATCGCCTGCGCGTGTGCCGGGTCTCGACCGGCGATGCCGCGGCGCCGGTGACGATCGTCTGCGGCGCGCCGAACGCGCGCGCGGGCCTGCGCGCGCCGCTGGCGCGACCCGGCGCGCGGCTGCCGAACGGCACGACGATCCGGGTCGCCGCGGTGCGCGGCGTCGAGTCCCACGGCATGCTGTGCTCGGCCGCCGAGCTCGGGCTCGCGGCCGACGCCTCGGGCCTGCTCGAACTGCCGGGCGATGCCCCGGTCGGCGCCCCGCTGGCGCAGTGGCTGGGGCTGCCCGATGCGAGCCTCGAACTCAAGCTCACGCCGAACCGTCCGGACTGCCTCGGCATGGAGGGCCTCGCCGCCGAGGTCGCGACGCTGTTCGATGCGCCGCGCCGCGCGCTCGAGGTGCCGGTGGTCGCCGTCACCTCGCCGCGCGCGCCGCCGATCCGGATCGACGCGCCGGCGGCGTGCCCGCGTTACCTCGGTCGCGCGATCGAGGACGTCGACCCGAGCCGCCCGACGCCGCAGTGGATGGTCGAGCGCCTGCGTCGAGCCGGGATCCGTTCGATCAGCGCGATCGTCGACTGCACCAACTACGTGATGCTCGAGCTCGGCCAGCCGATGCACGCCTTCGACCTCGACCGCATCGGCGGCGGCATCGTCGTGCGGATGGCGCGTGAGGGCGAGCGCCTCGTGCTGCTCGACGAGCGCGAGGTCGCGCTCGACCCGGGCTTCCTCGTGATCGCCGATGCCGGCGCGCCGCTCGCGGTGGCCGGCGTGATGGGCGGCCACGGGTCGCGGGTCACCGACGCGACCCGGCACCTGTTCCTCGAGAGCGCGCATTTCGCGCCGGATGCGATCATCGGCCGCGCGCGCAAGCTGGGCCTGCACACCGACGCCTCGCACCGCTTCGAGCGCGGCGTCGATCCGGCGCTGCCGGAGCGCGCGCTCGAACGGCTGAGCGCGCTGCTGCTGGAGGTCGTGGGCGGGCGCGCCGGGCCGATCGTGCGCGCCGAGCATCCCGATGCGCTGCCCTCGCGGCCCGAGATCCGCCTGCGGCGCGAGCGCCTGGCGCGGGTGCTCGGCATGTCGATCCGCGACGGCCGCGTCGAGGCGATCCTGCGCGGCCTCGACATGCGCGTCGAGGCCGGCGCGGACGGCTGGACCGTGGTGCCGCCGACGCGGCGCTTCGACCTCTCGATCGAGGAAGACCTGATCGAGGAGGTCGCGCGCGTGCACGGCTACGACGCGGTCCCGACGCGGCTGCCGGGCGTCGGCGGCCGCGTCGCCGCGCCGACCGAGGCGCGGGTGCCCGACTCGGTGCTGCGCGGCGTGCTGACCACGCGCGGCTACGTCGAGGCGATCAACTTCGCCTTCGTGCCTCCGGCCTGGCTCGAGGCCTGGCAGCTGGCCGAGGGCGCGATCGCGCTGGCGAATCCGCTGTCGGCCGACCTCGCGGTGATGCGCACCGCGCTGCTGCCTGGGCTGGTCGATGCGATCCGGCGCAACCTCGCGCGCCAGCAGACGCGGGTGCGCCTGTTCGAGACCGGGCGCGTGTTCCGGGCCGGACCCGACGGGCCGGTCGAGACGCAGCGCGTGGCGCTCGCGGCCTGCGGCAGCGCCGCGGCCGAGCAGTGGGGCGTTCGCGCGCGACCGATGGACTGGTACGACCTGCGCGGCGACGTCGAGCACCTGTTCGCCCTGCTCGGGGCCGCGCGCGCGGACATCCAGCTCGAGCCGGCCAGCGACCCGTGGCTGCACCCGGGGCGCTCGGCGCTCGTGCGGCGCGACGGCGCCGCGATCGGGCGCGTCGGCGTGCTGCATCCGCGGTTGGCCAAGCGGCTCGACCTCGGGCTCGACGTGCACGTCGCCGAGTTCGACCTCGACCCGCTGGTCGCGCGCGAACTGCCGCGAGCCACCGCGATCTCGCCGTTTCCGCAGGTACGGCGCGACCTCGCGCTGGTCGTGCCGGACGAGGTGCCGTTCGCCGCGTTGGCGGCGTCGGTCCGGCGCGCGGCCGGGGCGGTGCTGAAGGACCTCGTGCTGTTCGACGAGTACCGGGGGCCGGGAATGCCCGCCGGTCGGCGAAGTCTCGCTATCGGCTTGATTTTGCAGGACGATTCCCGCACTCTCATCGACCCGGACGTCGACGCGGTGGTCTCCGCCGTGACCGACGCCGCCGGGGCAGAGTTCCGGGCGACGCTGAGGGCCTGACGGGGAGCGGGGCATGGCATTGACCAAGGCCGAGATGGCCGAGCGGCTCTTCGAGACGGTCGGGCTCAACAAGCGCGAGGCCAAGGAGTTCGTGGACGACTTCTTCGAGGTCGTGCGCGAGGCGCTGGCACGCGGCGAGCAGGTCAAGCTCTCGGGCTTCGGGAACTTCGACCTTCGCGAGAAGAACCAGCGCCCGGGGCGCAACCCCAAGACCGGGGAGGAGATCCCGATCTCGGCGCGTCGCGTCGTCACGTTCCGTCCAGGCCAGAAGCTCAAGGAGCGGGTCGAGGCCTACGCCGGGCCGCGGCCGGGCGGCAACGGCGCCGGCACCGAGGTCTGATCGGCGCGATGTTCGACCAGGGCGACAACCAGGAACTGCCGGCGATCCCGGCCAAGCGCTACTTCACGATCGGCGAGGTCAGCGACCTGTGCCAGGTGAAGCCGCACGTCCTGCGCTACTGGGAGCAGGAGTTCCCGAACCTGAAGCCGGTCAAGCGCCGGGGCAACCGCCGCTACTACCAGCGCCACGACGTGCTGATGATCCGCCAGATCCGGGCGCTGCTCTACGAGCAGGGGTTCACGATCGGCGGCGCGCGTCAGCGCCTCGAGGGCGACCAGGGGCGGATGGAAGCCAGCATCACGGCCCAGGTCGTGCGCCAGGTCCGGATGGAGCTCGAGGAGCTGCTGCAGCTGCTGAAGCGCTGATCGGCCGGCGCGTTCGTCCGGCGCCAGCGCCGGCTTGCCGCTACAATCCGGCCGAGACGATTCGCGCCGTCGGGGCGTAGCGCAGCCTGGTAGCGCACCACAATGGGGTTGTGGGGGTCGCGAGTTCGAATCTCGCCGCCCCGACCAGTCGCGAATCGCATCACTGCGCCGGCGGCGTCGCTACCCTACGGCGACGACCTGCCCGCGCACGCTCTACCCGCCGATCGAGCCCTACGCCACCGGCCGCCTGCCGGTCTCGGACCTGCACACCCTCTGGTTCGAGGAAAGCGGGAATCCCGAGGGCGTGCCCGTCGTGTTCCTGCACGGCGGGCCGGGCGGGGGCACCGGGCCCAACATGCGGCGCTTCTTCGATCCGGCCCACTATCGCATCGTGCTGTTCGACCAGCGCGGCTGCGGTCGCTCGACGCCGCGCGCGGAACTCGCCGGGAACACCACCTGGGACCTCGTCGCCGACATCGAGCGGCTGCGCGAGCACCTCGGCATCGGCCGATGGATCGTGTTCGGCGGCTCGTGGGGTTCGACGCTCGGGCTGGCGTACGCCGAGCGGCATCCGGAGCGGGTGCGGGCCCTCGTGCTGCGCGGCATCTTCCTGCTGCGACGCTTCGAGCTCGAATGGTTCTACCAGTCCGGCGCGAGCCTCGTGTTCCCGGACCTGTGGGAGGACTTCCTCGCGCCGATCCCTGCCGTCGAGCGCGGGGACCTGATCTCCGCCTACCACCGGCGCCTGACCGCCGCGGACCCCGCGGTGCGGCTCGAGGCCGCGCGCGCGTGGGCACGCTGGGAGGCGCGCACGAGCTTCCTGCGCGGCAATCCGGACTACGTCGCGAGCTTCGACGACGATGCGCACGCGCTCGAGTTCGCGCGGATCGAAGCGCACTACTTCGTCCATGGGGGCTTCTTCGAGACCGAGGACCAGCTGCTGCGCGACGCGCATCGGCTGGCCGGGATCCCCGGCGTGATCGTGCACGGCCGCTACGACCTGGTCTGTCCGCTGCGCAGCGCGTGGGACTTGAAGCGCGCGTGGCCGCAGGCCGAGCTGCGCATCGTCCCCGACGCCGGGCACTCCGCGTTCGAGCCCGGCAATGCGGCGGCCCTGGTCGAGGCGATGGACGGCCTGCGGACCCTTTCCGATTGATGGCCCGCGGGCCGGAAACGGCGCCGCGTCGCGGCTTCAGGCCGCGACGCGCGCAGCCTCGGCCGGGGCCGCGAGGCGCGGGCCTTCGAGCAGCGCGCGCCGCACCCCGGCGACCATCAGGTCGATCTCGGCCGAAGTCACGTCGAAGGTCGGCGTGAAGCGCAGCGCGTTGGTGCCGCCGTGGATCACGCCGTAGCCGTGGCGGCGCATCCAGTCCTCCGTCGAGCCCGCGCCGTAGCACTTGAACTCGGGCGCGAGCTCGGCCGAGACCAGCAGGCCGGTGCCCTGGACCTTCGTGATCGTGCCGGGCAGTTCGCGCGCCAGCGTCTCGAGCTTGGCGACGAACTCGCGGCCGCGCTCGACGATGTTGCGGCGCAGCTCCGGCGTCAGCGCGCCGAGCACCGCGCAGGCGACCTCGAGCGCGCGCGGATTGGTCGTCATCGTGTTGCCGTAGACGCCCTTGCGGTACAGGGCCTCCGCGCGCGCGTTGACGGCGAGGATCGACAGCGGGTACTGGCCGGCATTGATCGCCTTCGACCAGGTCTCGAAGTCCGGCGCCTCGAGCCCCTCGTAGCCGGGGGCATCGACGATCGAGAGGTAGCCGGTGGTGCGGATGCCGGCCTGGATCGCGTCGACCAGCAGCAGCGTGCCATGGGCCAGCGTCAGCTCGCGCGCGGCGGCATAGAAGTCCGGCGGCACGGCGCGGCCCGGGTTGCCCTCGCCCATGACCGGCTCGAGGAACATCGCCTCGATGTGCCAGTGTTCGCGCTCGGCCTGCGCGAAGACCGCGCGCAGCTGGTCGACGTCGTAGGGGTCGATCGTGATCAGCTGGTGCTCGTGGTGCTTCCAGCTGCCGAGATGCTGCGCGTAGGCGCGGCGCGACGAATCCGAGTACATCGCCGGCAGCTCGGTGCGGCCGTGGAAGGCGCCCTTGATCGCGATCCGCTTGACCTTCCAGCCGGCATGCGGGGCGCCGGGGTCGGTCATCAGCCGGGTGTGGACGTCGGCGATGCGGCCGGCCAGCGTGACCGCTTCCGAGCCCGAGTTGAGGCACAGGAACTTCGTGTACGGGCAGCCGCCCCGGGTCTGGCCGACCTCGCGCTTCAGCGCCTCCGCGAGCCGCCACTGCGACACGCTCGGACTCATGATGTTGGCCATCACGTAAGGCTTCGACATCGCGGCGAGCACCGCCTTCGGCGCGTGCCCGAATCCGAGCATCCCGTACCCGCCGGCGTCGTGGACGACGGCGCCCTTGGTGGTGACGATCCATGGCCCGACCGCGGCGAGGCCGAGGTAGGGGTTGATCGCGTCCTCCTGGTAGAAGTTGACGTAGCCGGCCTGCACGGCGCGGATCTGATCGGCCTCGTCCATCGCGACCAGCCCGGGCGCTTCGTCGCGCAGGGTCGTAAAGGCCGCGACCGCCGCCGACACCGCCTCGGCGAGCCGGGGGTCGCTGGCGGCGAAACGCGCGACCGTCGCGTCGTCGAGTCCAAGGGTCAGGGGCTCGCCGCCGCTCGCGCGAAGCGGACGCAGTTGCTCGATCAGGTTCATCGGGGACACTCCGGTCGATGCTGACCCGGACGGATCCAAGACCAGCAAAAACAGTGACTTACGATGACAAGAGCCTAGCACCACCGGATGACCGGCGTAACCCCCGCCGCCGCGCGCCGCGGCGCCGTGTTCAGCAACGGACTTCGAGATGACGCTCGTCATCCTGCCGTCGTGACGGGCGGCGTTGTCGCCCGAGGCCCGTTGGACGTACCGTGCGGGCCAACGGAGTGGACCCCGCCCTCCGATCCGTCGAGCTCCGCCGCAGGTCGCCCATGAGCCTCCGCGACATCGTCCCCCCGATCTGGCGCCGCCTCGACCGCGCGCTGTTCCCGCCGGCGCTCTGCGATCCCGAGGAGGCCGGCGTGCGCTGGCTCTCGCTGCTGTATCTCGGCTTCCTGTTCGTGCCGGCACTGGCGTTCTGGTCCGACCGGCAGGCGATCGGCTGGGGTGCGACGCTGGCCTCGATCGTCGCGTTCCTGCCGCTCTACATCGTGATGCAGCGGTACCGGGACGGGCGCGCGGTCGCCGCGATCGTCGCGATCGGAGCGCTCGGCGCGCTGCTGCTGCCGCAGAACCCGTTCGCCAACACGTACGTCATCTACGCCTGTGCCGGCGCGGCCTACCTGCGCCAGCCACTCGGCTACGCGGTGGCCGCGGCCGTGTTCGCGGGCTTTGCCGCGGTGGCGCTGGCGAGCGACCTGCCGCGGCCGGTCGCCGTCTTCCTGCTGGGCCTGACCGCGCTGATCGCGGGCCTGGTGATGGTCTCGAACGTGCTTGCGCGCGGCAAGGCCGCCAAGCAGGCCGAGCTGCGGCTGTCGCAGGCCGAGGTCGGACGGCTCGCGGCGCTGGCCGAGCGCGAGCGGATCGGGCGCGACCTGCACGACCTCCTTGGCCACACGCTGTCGGTGATCGCGATCAAGAGCGAACTCGCGGCCCGGCTCGCAGACCGCGACCCCGCCGCCGCGCGCGCCGAGATCGAGGACGTCGAGCGCATCGCCCGCGAGGCGCTCGGCCAGGTGCGCGGCGCGGTGGCCGGCATGCGCGCGGTCGGGCTCGACGCCGAGTTCGCGAACGCGCGCCTCGCGCTCGCGGCGGTCGAGGTCGAGTTCGACTACGCCCGCACCGAGCCGTCGCTGCATCCGGAACTCGAGACGGTGCTGGCATTCGCGCTGCGCGAGGCGGTCACCAACATCGTGCGCCACGCCGAGGCCCGGCAGGCCGAGGCGCGGCTCGAACGCGACCGCGCGCACGTCGTGTTCACGATCCGCGACGACGGACGCGGCGGCGCGCGGCTCGACGGTCATGGCCTGAAGGGGATGCGCGAGCGCATCGAGTCGCTGGGCGGCTCGCTGAGTCTGGTCTCGGTCGCAGGGCAGGGCACCGAACTGTCGATCCGGCTGCCGTGGCGGCCAGACCCGGCCGCTGGCGATGCGCGGACGGCGCTGCGGGTCGTCGGTCGCGAGGCGTCCGCGGCATGATCGCGCCGAGGTCGCGCGTGGAGGGCCGACGATGATCCGCGTGCTGCTGGCCGAGGACCAGGCGATGGTGCGCGGCGCGCTGGCCGCGCTGCTGCGCCTCGAGTCCGACCTCGAGGTGGTCGGCAGCGTCGCCGACGGCGAGACCGCGTGGCGCGAGACGCAGCGATTGCGCCCGGACGTGGTCGTGACCGACATCGAGATGCCGTTCCTGACCGGACTCGAACTCGCGCAGCGGATCCGTGATGCGGCGCTGCCGGCCAAGGTCGTGATCGTGACGACCTTCGCACGCCCCGGCTATCTGCGCCGCGCGCTCGAGGCGGGCGCCGCCGGCTAACTGCTCAAGGACGCGCCGGCGAGCCGGCTCGCCGAGGCGCTGCGCACCGTGCATCGCGGCGGGCGCGCGATCGATCCCGAACTCGCGGTCGAGGCCTGGTCCGAAGCCGATCCGCTCTCGGACCGCGAAAGGCAGGTGTTGCGGCTTGCGGGCGAGGGCCAGAGCGCCGGCGAGATCGCGGGTGCCCTCGGGCTCTCGCAGGGCACCGTGCGCAACTACCTGTCCGAGGCGATCGGCAAGCTCGGGGTCGGCAACCGCATCGAGGCCTACCGGCTGGCGCGGCAGAAGGGCTGGCTGTAGCGGCGGGCTCGCGAGGATTGCGGACCGTTGGCCGAGGCATGTCGCGGGCCCGAGCCGCCGATCCGCCGCCGGCCATCCGGTCGGAACGACGCCGACCCGAGCGCTTACCATCGAGCCCCCACTCCGGTCGACGGGAGATGCCACGTGATTGATGCCCCGGCGCCGCACGCCGGCGCCGAAGCGCAGAGGAGCCGGCGCGCGACGTGGCTGGACGTGCTCCTGATCGCGTTGCCGTGGGCCCTTTACGTCGTCGCGATGGCGTCGACCAATCTGATCGTCGATACCGCGCGGGACATCGCGCAGGCGCACCTGATCGCGACCGGCGCCGATTGGCCGCTTCGCGGTCCGATGATCGGAGGCGCCGTCTACCTCGGGCCGCTGTGGTTCTACCTGCTCGCGCCCGCGGCGGTGACCGGCTCGACCCTCGTCGTGGCCGGCTGGGCGGGCCTGCTCGGTGGCAGCAAGTTCCTGTTCGGATGGCTGCTCGGTTCCGCGCTGGCAGGTCGCGCCGCGGGGCGCGGCCTCGTCGTCGCGCTGTCACTGCCGGCCTGGCCGGGATTCGAGCTGATCGTGTACTCACATACGAACCTGATCGTCGCTTCCGGACTCGCCTTCGCGTGGGCCTGCCTCCGACTCGCGCGGAAACCGACGAACGGACGCCTCGCGGTCGTCGCCGTGCTCGCGGTCGTGATGCTTCACGCGCATCCGTCGATGGTCGTGTGGCTGGTGCTCGCGGTGCCCGGCCTGTGCCGGGGCTTGCGGTCAACGATCCGGATTCGGACGCTCGCGTCCGTCGGCGCACTCTGCGCGCTGCCGTTCATCGCACCCCTGTTCGCTCCGGCCGACCAGAGTCGGGTGCTCGGCGCAGCGACCCTGATCCCGTCCGGGGACGTGCTGGCCAGGTCACCGCTCGTCATGCTCGCGCTGGCGCGGTCCGTGGTCTGGGATGGACCCCTGGCGATCATCTCGATCGTCGCCGACTGGTCGACGCCGGCAGCCGCGATGCTGACGTCGGTCGCGCTTGCGGTGATCGGCGCGGGACTGCTCGGCCTGGCGCAGGCACGCCGAACTGGCGTGGTCGGTGGGGCCCTGCTGCTGTTCTTCCTCGGTCTTGCATTTGCGGCGATCCTGCGTCCGATCACGCCGCTCTACATGGTGTACGGCGCCAGTTCGGCCCTCGCGATCGCGCTTGGCGTCGGTCTCGGCCAGGCGCTCGCCCGCGATCGCGGGCTGGTCGCGCTCGTGCTTGCCCTTGCGCTCCTCGGCACCCAGGTGATCGCCGTCGGAGCGCTGGCTTCATCGGGGTCGATGCGCATCGAGGCCTCGGTCGTCAACGTCTCGCTTCGACCTTCGCCAAAGGACCAGGATCCGGGTTCGGAACATCTGAGCGCGCTGTCCGCCGATCGTCTGGGTCGCGTGCTCTGCGCCCAGCCCGGTCGCATCCACGGTCCGCTCGCGACCAGCCTCGACCTGGCCTACGCGATTCCGATCCGGATGCGTTGCGGCCTCGGCCTTGGTGAACTCGCGAGGATCGGCGACCAGACTGGCCGGCGCTGGCTCGGTCTTCCCGCAGTGGCATGGCAGGCGGTCGCACGACAGCCGACCGTGAACCTCGGGCAGTGGGGCCTGGCGTTGGGTGTCGACGTGCTGAAGCGCGGCGACATCGCGTTCGCGGAGTATCGTTCGGCGCGCGACTACCCGCCATGGCGCTATCACGACCGCGAGCTCGAGACGGTGACGCTCGAGATCGAGCTCTCCCCGCGCGACGTCCTGATCGTGACCAGTCTCGAGCATCTGTTCGGCGGCAACGAACCGGCACGACTGGAACTCGATGGCGTTGTCATCGACTCGTCGTGGCGCAGCCTGTGGTCGAGCGTCTGGAGGCCGGCGCAGGAGCGACCGGAGCGCTTCGTGCTGCGCCTGTCGGGGCGAAGCCTCGATGCGATCGAGGTTCTCAGGCTGCGCGCGGAACCCTGAGCGGTCGGGCTGCGCCGCGGCCCGCTCGTGCGGCACCTACAATCGCCCGATGCGGCTTTCCGATTTCCGCTACGAGCTCCCGCCCGAACTGATCGCGCAGGCGCCGCTGCCCGAGCGCAGCGCGAGCCGCCTGCTGGTCGCCGACGCCCGTCGTGGCGCGCTCGAGGACCGCGCGTTCCGCGACCTCCCCGATTTCCTCGCGCCGGGCGATCTCCTGGTCTTCAACGACACCCGGGTGATCCCGGCGCGGCTGTTCGGCCGCAAGGATTCGGGCGGCGAGGTCGAGATCCTGATCGAGCGCGTGCTCGGCGCGCACGAGGCGCTGGTTCAGCTGCGCGCGTCGAAGACCCCGAAGGAAGGCCGGCACATCGACCTCGCCGACGGCACCCGGGTGCGGATCCTTGCGCGCGAGGAGGGCTTCTGGCGGGTCGCCTTCGAGACCGAGGAGCCGCTCGAGGCGGTGCTGGCGCGGGTCGGCCACATGCCGCTGCCGCCGTACATCGAGCGCGCCGACACCGAGGCCGACCGCGAGCGCTACCAGACGGTCTACGCGGACAAGCCCGGCGCGGTCGCGGCGCCGACCGCGGGCCTGCACTTCGACGCGCCGCTGCTCGACCGGCTCGATGAAATGGGCGTCGGGCGCGCCTTCGTGACGCTGCACGTCGGCGCCGGCACCTTCCAGCCGGTCCGGGTCGACGACCCGACCCGGCACGTGATGCACCGGGAGTGGATCGAGGTCGACCAGGGACTCGTCGACCGGATCACGGCGACCCGCGCCCGTGGCCGGCGCGTGATCGCGGTCGGGACCACGGTCGTCCGCGCGCTCGAGACCTGCGCCGCATCGGGCGAGCCGCGCGGCTGTCGCGGTGACACGCAGATCTTCATCTACCCCGGCCACCGCTTCCGGATGTTCGACGCGCTGGTCACGAACTTCCACCTGCCCGAATCGACGCTGCTGATGCTGGTGTCGGCCTACGCCGGCCGCGAGTTCGTGCTCTTGGCCTATCGCCACGCGGTCGCCGCGCGCTATCGCTTCTTCTCGTATGGCGACGCGATGCTGCTGCTGCCGCCGACGCCGGAGGGCGCCCCGGATGCGGTTTGACCTCCTCGCGACCTCCGGCCGCGCGCGGCGCGGCCGGCTGACGCTGCCGCACGGCACGGTCGAGACCCCGGCCTTCATGCCGGTCGGGACGTACGGCTCGGTCAAGGCGATGACGCCCGAGGCGCTGCGCGCGATCGGCGCGGAGATCATCCTCGGCAACACCTTCCACCTCTACCTGCGCCCCGGCCTCGAGGTGATCGCGGCGCACGGCGGCCTGCACGGCTTCATGCGCTGGAACGGCCCGATCCTGACCGACTCGGGCGGCTTCCAGGTCTTCAGCCTCGCGCACCGGCGCAGGATCTCCGAGGCCGGCGTGACCTTCGCCTCGCCGGTCGACGGCTCGAAGGTGTTCCTGTCGCCCGAGGAGTCGATGCGGATCCAGCGCGTGCTCGATTCCGACGTCGTGATGATCTTCGACGAGTGCACGCCGTATCCGGCGACCGAGCGCGAGGCCGCGGCGTCGATGGAGCTCTCGCTGCGCTGGGCCGAGCGCTCGAAGCGCGCGCACGCGGGCAACCCGAACGCGCTGTTCGGAATCGTCCAGGGCGGGGTGTACCCGCGGCTCCGCGAGCGCTCGGCGCGGGGGCTGCTCGAGCTCGGCTTCGACGGCTACGCGGTCGGCGGGCTCGCGGTCGGCGAGCCCGCGGCCGAGCGCGAGGCCACGCTCGACCACACGCTCCCGATGCTGCCGGCGGACCGCCCGCGCTACCTGATGGGCGTCGGCAAGCCCGAGGACATCGTCGAGGCCGTGCGCCGCGGGATCGACCTGTTCGACTGCGTGATGCCGACCCGCAACGCGCGCAACGGCCACTACTTCGTCCGCGGCGGCGTGCTGCGCGTGCGCAATGCGCGCTATGCGACCGACACCCGGCCGATCGAGGAGGGCTGCGCCTGCTACACCTGCGCCAGTGGCTACAGCCGTGCCTACCTGCGCCACCTCGATCGCTGCAACGAGATCCAAGCCAGCGTGCTCGGGACGATCCACAACCTGCACCACTACCAGCAGCTGATGCGCGAACTGCGCTCGGCGATCGAGGCCGATGCGCTCGACGATTGCGTCGCCGCCTTCTACGCCAGCAGGCAGGAGGCTGGCGCGGATCCCTGAGCGCGCGCCTGCGGCCGCGTCGCCCGGCGCAGGGTTATCCTCGGGGCCGCCGCGACCCAGGGGAGCCTCGCATGTCATCGACCGCGCAACGCCCGAACCCGCGCATCGCGATCTATCCCGGCACCTTCGACCCGATCACGAACGGGCACGTCGATCTCGCGGCCCGCGCCGCGCCGCTGTTCGAGACGCTGATCGTCGCAATCGCGGAGAGCCCATCGAAGGGGCCGGCCGTGCCGCTGGACGACCGCATCGCGCTCGCGCGCGCGGCGCTCGAGGGCATCCCGAACGTCGAGGTGCGCGGCTTCGACACGCTGCTCGCGACCTTCGTGCGCGGCGTCGGTGCCGGCGTGCTGCTGCGCGGGCTGCGCGCGGTCTCGGACTTCGAGTACGAGTTCCAGCTCGCGAGCATGAATCGGCACCTGATCCCCGAGGTCGAGACGCTGTTCCTGACCCCGGCCGAGCAGTACAGCTTCATCTCCTCGACGCTGGTGCGCGAGGTCGCGCGGCTCGGCGGCGACGTCAGCAGCTTCGTCCATCCGGCCGTCGCCGCGGCGCTGCGAAGGCGCTACGGCGGCGGCGCGGTCTGAGGTCTAAGGCCTTTCTATTTTTCACAGCCCGCGGGTCTTGGATTAGGTAGCCGGGTCCTCTTTGCGGCGGGCAATCGCCGCGAAAGCCGCGCCGCCGGCTGCCTGCCGAATCGCGAATTCGACCAGCCATGGATGGCGGGTTGAGTGACATGGCCTCGTCACCGCCGCCGAGTCGCGGAACGGCGCAGGCGGGGTCCAAGGCGCGCCTGTTCGAGCACGGGGATGTGCGAGTTCGCGCCGGCCCCGCCTGCGCGGCCGCGACGAGGAAGACCGCGTGATCCTGGAAGGATCACGCGGCGGCGGTGCCCGGGGCGAGCGGGGGTGCAGGGGGCCGGCGACCCGGCCCCCTGCTGGGTCCGGCCAAAGGCCGGAACGAAACCGTTTTTCAACCTCGAGACGAGAACGGCGAGTCAGGTGGGCTTTCCGCGCACCACGCGCGCCATCGCTGGGCATCCGGCGCACCAAGGTTCACCAAGCGCTCGCGGCAACAATCTGATGCGTGAGGAAAGATTCCGGGGAGACCTCGGGCTGAGGCGCCCCGCGTGGCCGGAGACGGGGTTCGACCAGCCCCGGCCCGCGCTCCGGTCCGCGGTGCGGGGGCGGCTCGGCAACGGCGTGAGCACTCCCGCTAACATCACGGGTCGCCGGCGCGTCCGCGCCCCAAGGAGAGCCATCATGCGCCTCGTCGTCCTCGCCGCCGCGGTCGCGGCAGTCCTTGCCCTCAGCGCCTGCCAGAGGGATTCCGGCCAGACGGCCGCTCCGGATCAGGCGACGGCGCCGGTCGAGCGGGTCCCGGTCCCGGTCGGCAACGACACCGAGGCCTGGAAGGCCTACATGCGCCAGGAGCTGGCGCCGCACATGGATCCGCGGCGGTTCCGGCGGCCCTTCAGCTACTTCATCCCGGCGGTCGATCCGGCGGCCGAGGATGCGGCGGAGATGAAGCGCCAGTTCGATGCGCAGCTGCAGAACGTCGAGAACGCGATCGGCCGTGGCATCCAGGCCGGCACGATGCTGTCGTTCGCAGGGCCGGACTCGAAGGCCGTCGGCGACGTGATCGAGCAGGCCTTCAAGCTGGCCGGACCGAAGACGCTGACCGGCGTCCGCATCGTCGTGATCGCGAGCGCCGACCAGCGGGAGCGGATCGCGGCCGCGGTGGAACCGAGCGGCGCCGAGTTCATCTTCGTCGAGATGAAGTGAGTCCGACGCGGCGGTCCGCAGGCCGCGACCCGGAATCGACCCGATGGCGCTGCTGATCACCGACCAGTGCGTCAATTGCGACGTCTGCGAGCCGGCGTGCCCGAACCGGGCCATCAGCGCGGGCCGGACGATCTACGAGATCGCGCCGTCCCGCTGCACCGAGTGCGTGGGCCACTACGAGGAACCGCAGTGCGTGATCGTCTGCCCGGTCGAATGCATCATCGTCGATCCCGAACGCCCGGAGTCGAGGGAGCAGCTGCTCGCGAAGTACGAGCTGCTGACTCGGGAGGAAGCGGCATGACTCGCCTCCGCCGCGTCGGGATGGTGCTGGCGCTGACCCTCGCGGCGGCGCTGGTCCTGCCGGTCGCGTCGGCCGCGGCCGACGCCTCCGCGGCCAGCGCGGTGGTCAGGCCCGCCGAACCGGTCATCGCGTCGGCGCACCGGCTGGCGACCGAGGCCGGACACCGCGTCCTCGCCGAGGGCGGCAACGCTTTCGATGCCGCGATTGCGGTCAGCGCGACGCTGGGCCTCGTCGAGCCCGAGAGTTCGGGCATCGGCGGCGGCGGCTTCTTCCTGCTGCGCCGCGCGTCGGACGGCCACGTCGTCTTCGTCGACGCCCGCGAGCGCGCGCCGATGGCTGCGACCCGCGACATGTTCCTCGATGGCGACGGCCAGCCGATCCCCGAGCGGTCGATCAACGGACCGCTCGCGGCCGGCATCCCGGGGCTGCCGGCAGGGCTCGTGCACCTCGCGGAGCGCTACGGGCGGCTGCCGCTCGAACGCTCGCTGATGCCCGCGATCGAGCTCGCCGAGCGCGGCTGGCCGTGGGGCGCCAAGAACCAGACGATGATCGGCTGGCGCCAGAAGGTGCTCGAGGCCGACCGCGGCGCGCGCGCGCTGTTCCTGCCCGGCGGGAAGCCGCCGGCAGTCGGGACGAGGATGCGCAATCCGGACTACGCGCGGACCCTGCGACGGCTCGCGCGCGACGGCTTCGACGGCTTCTACCGTGGCGAGACCGCGCGGCGCCTCGTCGACGGCGTGCGGCGCGCCGGCGGCATCTGGACGCTCGAGGACCTCGCGGCCTACCGGGTGGTCGAGCGCGAGCCGCTGCGCATCGCGTACCGCGGCGCCGAGATCGTCACCGCGCCGCCACCATCGTCGGGCGGCGTCGCGCTCGCGCAGATGCTCGGCATCCTGTCGGCATTCGACCTCGCCGCACTCGGCGATGCCGGCCGCGTGCACGCGATCGTCGAGGCGATGCGCCGGGCCTACCGGGACCGCGCGATCTACCTCGGCGATCCCGACCACGTCGAGATCCCGGTCGCGCTGCTGACCCACCCGGCCTACGCCGCCGGCCTGCGCGCCGGGATCAGCCTCGAGCGGGCGACGCCGAGCGATCTCCTGCCGGGCATCAGCGCGAAGCCGGGCTCGGACCAGACCACGCACTTCTCGATCATCGATGCCGAAGGCAATCTCGCGGCGGTGACGCAGACCGTGAACCTGCCGTTCGGCAACGGCATCGTGATCCCCGGCACCGGCTTCGTCCTCAACAACGAGATGGACGACTTCTCGGTGAAGCCCGGCGTGCCGAATGCCTTCGGGCTGATCGGCGAGGACGCCAACGCCGTGGCTCCGGGGAGGCGGCCGCTGTCGTCGATGACGCCGACCTTCGTGCTCGCGCCGGACCGCGTGACGGTGCTCGGCACCCCGGGCGGCAGCCGGATCATCTCGATGGTGTTGCTCGGCATCCTCGGTGTCCTGGACGGGCACGGCGCGCAGGACATCGCCGCGGCGCCGCGTTTCCATCACCAGTACCTTCCCGACACGCTGTCGGCCGAGCCCGGCGCGCTGGCGCCGGACGTGATCGAGGCGCTGAAGGCCAAGGGCCACGTCGTGTCGCAGGGGGAACGCACCTGGGGCAACATGCAGGTGGCCTCGTGGTGGCTCGGCGACGGCCGGGTCGAGGCCGGATTCGATCCGCGCTGGAAGAGTGCCAGCGTCGACGAGCCGTCGGACGGAGCGATCTTCCGGTGAGACTCGGCAACCAGGGCCGACGTCCGACTGGAGCGGAGGGACATCCGTGAAACTGTGGTCGATCCTCGGCAACAGCCAGAAGCTCGATGGCGGCGCGATGTTCGGCAACGCGCCGAAGGCGGTGTGGTCGAAGTGGCTCGCGCCCGACGAGCTCAACCGCGTGCCGCTCGCGTGCCGCGCGCTGCTTGTCGACGATCTCGACGGCCAGCGGGTGCTGTTCGAGACCGGCATCGGCGCCTTCTTCCCGCCGAAGCTGCGCGAGCGCTATGGCGTGGTCGAGGACCGGCACGTGCTGCTCGACTCGCTCGCGCAGGCCGGCTTCACGGACGCCGACATCGATGCCGTGGTGATCTCGCACCTGCATTTCGACCACGCCGGAGGCCTTTTGGCCGCGCATGCCGAAGGCGAGCCGCCGCGCCTCTTGTTCCCGAACGCGCGCTACGTCGTCGGCCGCGAGGCGTGGGAGCGGGCGAAGGCACCGCATCCGCGCGACCGCGCCTCGTTCATTCCGGAGCTTCCGATGCTGCTCGAGGCCAGCGGACGGCTCGAGATCGTCGATCGCGACACCAGTCCGAGCCTCGGGCCGAAGGTCCGCTTCCATCGGAGCGATGGCCACACGCCCGGGCTGCTGCTGGCCGAGATCGGCGGCGATGGCGGCGTGGTCTTCTGCGCCGACCTGATCCCGGGCCGGCCGTGGGTCCACGTGCCGATCACGATGGGCTACGACCGCTACCCGGAACTGCTGATCGACGAGAAGCGGCGGTTCCTCGGCGAGATGCTGGCGCGCGGCGTGCGCCTCTACTTCACGCACGATCCGGACTGCGCGATGGCGCGCGTCACCCGCGACGACGGCGGGCGCTTCGCCACTGCCGACGAACACGCCGAACTCCGCGGGCTGCCGCTCGCGGCCTGACTTCCACCCCCTGTTCGAGGAACCCCACGATGATCCGCCGACTGCTCGCCGCCGCCCTGCTGGCCGCCGCCGTTCCCGCCCTCGCGACCGACTACGGCGCGCCGATCGCGGCCGAGGCCGTGCCGGTGCCGCTCGCCCAGGTGCTGGCCGATCCCGATGCCCACAAGGATCGCGAGATCGTCGTCAGCGGCCGGATCGCGCAGGTCTGCCAGACCAAGGGCTGCTGGATCATGCTGACCGACGGCGACGCCGCCGCGCGCGTGATGACCCAGCACAAGTACTTCCTGCCCAAGGACGCCAGCGGCGACGCGATCGCGGTCGGCACCCTGACCGAGCGCGAGCTCAATGCCGAGCAGGCCGAGCACATGTCGAAGGACGCCGGCCCCGGTGCGAAGCCGATCGAGGCAGGCTCGCGCGAGTGGCGCCTGCTGGCGACGTCGATCCGCGTCGTCGACGCGGCGCAGTGACCCGCTGCACGCGCAGGGAAGCCAGTCGATGACGCCGACCGTCACCGCGCTCTACGCCGGCCTCTGCGGCCTGCTGCTGCTCACGCTCGCGGCGCGGGTGGTCGCGCGGCGCCGCAGCGCGAAGATCGGTCTCGGCGTCCGCGACGACCGCACGCTCGAGCAGCGCGTGCGCGCGCACGGCAATGCGGTCGAATACGTGCCGATCGCCGTGCTGCTGCTGCTGGTCGCGGAACTGTCGGGTCTTGCCCAGGGCTGGCTGCACGCCGCCGGCATTGCGCTGGTCGCCTCGCGTCTCGCCCATGCGTGGGGACTGACGCGCTCGGCCGGGTCCTCGCCGGGGCGCGTCTTCGGCACGCTCGGGACCTGGCTCGTGATGCTCGCGCTGTCCGGCTGGCTGGCGCTGCGCGGGGCCGGCATCGTCTGAGCGCGTGCGTCAGCGTCCCGGCCACGGCCGGCCTCGGGCGTCGCGATCGAGGAAGTACAGCCCGGCGTAGAGCTTCGGGTCGATCGCGTAGCCGCGCGCCATCTGGTCGGCGAGGAACGGGGCGACCCGATCCCGAGGCACGCGGTGCACGAGGATGTCCTCGGTCGCATCGCCGCCGCCGGCGTGCACCTGCCGCAGGTCGAAGGCGCGGACGAAGGTCATGAGCTCGGTGCTCATGCCGGCCGACGACGGGCCGCCCATCACGATCTCGAAGCGATCGGCCTGCCAGCCGGTCTCCTCGAGCAGTTCGCGGCGGGCGGACTCGACGATGCCCTCGTCCTCGCTGCCCGGCAGGTCGCCGACCAGCCCGGCCGGCATCTCGATCGTGCGCGCCGCGATCGGCACCCGGTACTGCTCGACCAGCAGCACGTCGCCATCCGGCGTCTCCGCGACGATGATCACGGCGCCCTTCGGATTGACACGCTCGACGTACTCCCAGGTCCCCCTTCGCCGCATCCGCAGCCAGCGACCGTTGAAAAGCAGCTCGGGTTCGGTCATCTTCCTCCGTCCTTTCTCCGTGTGGCCCCATTCGGCGCGATGCGCGGGAACTTCGCGGCCCGCCCGACGTCTGACGCAGCCACTCTAGCCGCCCTGAATCCATGACCATCCGAACCCTGCTGCTTGCCGCCGCCCTGGTGCTTGCGCCGTCCGTCGTCCATGCCGAGGCGAAGGAGGAACTGCCGCCGCTCCCGGACCTGTCCCACGTGACCGACGTCGATGCGCTGGTCGAGGCGGCCCGCGACGCCTACCGCGAACAGGACTGGCCGATGTACCGGACCGTGGCCGCGCGGCTGATGGAGCTGCGCCCGCACAACGGCAACTTCGCGCTCGACCACGCCGCGAGTTTCGCGCTCGAAGGCGACAAGACCGCGGCGTACGACGCGCTGCTGCGCCTCCATGCGACCGGTTGGGGCTTCCGCCTCGCCGACGATCCACGCTTCGAGAAGGTCCACGGGACCGAGGTGTGGACCTACATCGTCGAGCAGTTCGAGCAGTCGCTCGCGCCGCGCGGCCGCGGCAGCGTCACCGCGACGCTCCCGTCCGACGACCTGATGATCGAGTCGCTGGCCTGGGATCCCAAGCGCAACCAGCTGCTCGCCGGCGCGGTGCGCAAGCCGGTGATCCATCGCGTCGCGGCCGACGGCAAACTGGTGCCGTTCATCACCGGGACCGACGGGAACCAGCTGTGGGGCGTCTACGATCTCGCGGTCGACGCGAAGCGCGACCGGCTGTGGGTCGCGACGATGGCCAGCGCGATGACCGAGGGGCTCGACGGCGCCGACTACGGGCGCGCCGCGGTCATCGCGTTCGAGCTCTCGACCGGCAAGCTGGTCTCGCGCCACGAACCGCCGCGCGACGGCCGCGTGTACCTGTTCCCGGCGATCGCGATCTCGCCCGAGGGCAAGGTCTTCGTCGCGGACAGCCTCAATCGGACCATCTGGCGGGTCGAGGGCAACGGGTTGCGCGCGGTCGTCGAGAACCCGCGCCTGACCCGCGTGCGCGCGCTCGCGGTGTCGCACGACGGCAAGCACCTGTACTTCGCCGACTATTCCACCGGTCTGTTCGGGGTCGAGATCGCGACCGGCAAGCCGTTTGCGGTCGGCTTCACCCGCAACGCTTCGCTGTTCGGGATCGAGAGCCTCTACGCGCACAAGGACGGGCTGGCGGCGGTCCAGAACGCGATGAGCCCGCCGCGCGTCGTGCTGCTGCGCATGACCGGCGACGGTCGCAACGTCGAGCGCCTGCAGGTCGTGGACGCCGCGCAGCCCGAGTTCACGGGGCTGACCCGCGGCACCCTGGTCGGCGACAAGCTGCACCTGATCGCGAACACCCAGCGCGGCAAGTACACGCCGCTCGGGCGACTGGCCGAGGGCGCGACGCTGGAACCGATCAGGATCTGGACGTCCGACCTGAGCCGGCCTCTTGCGCCGCCGCCGACGCCGATGACGATCGGCGGCCGCTGACGCGACGGACGCCAGCAGCACCCAACGCCACCGGCGCCTGCACCCCGCGCGCTGGCGCTGCAACCGACCTCGCCGGTCCGGCCCTTCGGATGCCGGGCAGGCCGCGGTCGCGTTCGGGACCCTGATGAACCGAGCGCAACGCCCGTCCGCTCGCCGGGCACGGAGGACGCCCGGCCGCAACGGCATGGCACATGCCGATCGGCGTGAGGTCCCGCGTGGCGTCGCGGAGCCCGGAAACGGAAACGCCCAACCGACAGAGGTTGGGCGCCGAAGGGTGGTGGCCAGGGACGGAATCGAACCGCCGACACGGGGATTTTCAGTCCCCTGCTCTACCAACTGAGCTACCTGGCCGGAGAGGCTTCCACGGGCTGCCGGTCGGGCTGGGCCGATGGGAGCCCGCTATTGGACCAGCCCGGGCGCGGGTCGTCAAGGAGCCGACTGCGCGGCGTCCGGACGGGCAATTCCTTCACGCGGTACCGGCCCGCCGCGCGTCTCGATCGGCCCGGATCCGGCCCGATCGCGCGGGCCGGGTTCCCGGCGGGA
Organism: Lysobacteraceae bacterium; assembly: GCA_002995625.1. Taxonomy (GTDB): domain Bacteria; phylum Pseudomonadota; class Gammaproteobacteria; order Xanthomonadales; family Ahniellaceae; genus UDEA-SF1. Next base: position 72,922 of record PVBP01000003.1, read on the forward strand.
GGTCGCCATCGCAGCCCTTGTGCGGATCCTCGTGGCGGGTCGAGCGTGCCCGCCGGTCGGATCGAGCGCCAGCCCGGTGACGGGTCGGCCCGTTCCTGCGACCATCGGCAGGCGCCAAATCGCCATCCTGAGGTATCCCTGTCCAACGAGGAGTTCGCCATGGTCCGTTCGATCCTGATGGCCATCTCGCTTCTCGCCCTGGCTGGCTGCGCCAGCTCGAACGTCGAGCAGCGACTGGCCGAGCGTCTCGCGCTCTACGAGCGCCATGCCGGTGCCCCGGTCGATTCGATCCCCGCGCTGCGGATGCGTGGCTTCGAGACCCTGGGTGCGCAGGCGATCGTGGTCTGGTCCGATCCTTCCCGGATGTACCTGCTGTCGCTCGATCGGCCGTGCTTCGGGCTCGAGCTCCGCTACACGGTCGCGGTCACGTCGAGCGGCGGCTTCGTGCGTCCGCGCTTCGATGCGGTCACCTTCATCGAGCAGCCGTCGCGGATGCTGCAGCGCTGCGTGATCGAGTCGATCCGCCCGGTCGATGCGATCGCGCTGCGCCAGGAGCGCCGCCAGCGGCGACCCTGACCGTCGTCGAGGGTCCGGTCGGCCGTCAGTCCGCGGTCGGCGGCGTGTAGCCGGCCGGCGGCGCGCTGCCGTCGCCGAACAGGAACTTCTGCATCTCGGTCTCGAGGAACGCGCGCGCCTTCGGGTCGATCGGCGACAGGCGATGTTCGTTGATCAGCATCGTCTGGTGCGCGAGCCACTCGTTCCAGGCGGGCTTGCTGATCTCGGCGAGGATGCGCTGCCCGAGCGCGCCGGGCCACGGCGCGAAGTCGAGCGCTTCGGCCTCGCGGCCGAGGCGGCGGCAGTGGATGGTTCGTGGCATGTCGGATCTCCCGTTCGTTCGGATCCGCCGGGCGGCGTCCTGCCGTCCGCCGGATCGCATTCCGGATTCGCCGGTTCAGCGAGCTCGCGAAGCAGTGTACGCACCGGCGCCGGCAGGCCGAGCGCGAGCGCCTCGTCGGGCGCGAACCAGCCCGTGTGCGGGTCGCCGACGCGGACAGGTCTCTCGACCCGCGCGCGGACCGGCCGCACCTCGAGCCGGAAGTGCGTGAACGCGTGACCGAACGGCGCCAGGTCGTCGAGCGCCCGCGCGCCGGCATCGGCGGCCGCACGCCCGAGCAGAGCGCGGTCGTCGAAGGCAGGCGGTGCCCAGAGCCCGCCCCAGATGCCGGAGGGCGGTCGGCGCTCGAGCTGCACGCGGCCGAGATCGTCGATCAGCAGCAGCCAGTACGCGGTGCGGGTCGGCCGGCCGGCGCGTCGGCGCGTCGCCGGGATCGCGTCGACCAGGCCGTCGCGATGCGCGATGCAGTCTCGCGCGATCGGGCAGTCGGCGCAGCGGGGCGCGCGCGGCAGGCACACGGTGGCGCCGAGATCCATCATCGCCTGCGTGTGGTCGGCGAGGCGCCGTTCCGGCAGCAGCGACTCGGCGATGTCCCAGAGCCGCGCGAGCACCGGCGCCTGCGAGAGGTCGTCGGTGACGCCGCGATGGCGCGCGAGCACGCGCTTGACGTTGCCATCGAGGATCGCGTGCCGCAGCCCGAAGGCCTGGGCGGCAATCGCGCCGGCAGTCGAGCGGCCGATGCCGGGCAGGGCCAGAAGCGCCTCGAAGTCCTTCGGAAGTTCGCCGCCGTGCCGCTCGACGCAGAGCAGGGCCGCGCGGTGCAGGTTGCGGGCGCGCGAGTAGTAGCCGAGGCCGGACCAGAGCGCGAGCACGTCGTCGAGCGGCGCGGCCGCGAGCGTGGGCAGGTCGGGAAAGCGCGCGACGAAGCGCTCGAAGTACGGGATCGCCGTCGCGACCTGGGTCTGCTGCAGCATCACCTCGGCGAGCCAGACGCGGTACGGCGTGCGCGGGTGCTGCCACGGCAGGTCGTGGCGGCCGTGGCGGTCGAACCAGTCGAGGACCCGCGCGGCGAAGGCGCGCGGCCGGGGCCCGCTCATGCGCCGGACGCGCCGAGACGCTCCGGCAGCAGGCCCTCGACGAAGGCCGCCGGGTCGAAGGGGCGCAGGTCCTCGAGCGACTCGCCGATGCCGACGAAGCGCACCGACAGGCCGAACTCGCGTGCCAGCGCGAACAGCACGCCGCCCTTGGCGCTGCCGTCGAGCTTGGTCACGACGAGGCCGGTGACGCCGGCGACCTCGCGGAACTGGCGCACCTGGCTGATCGCGTTCTGGCCGGTGGTGCCGTCGATGACCTGCAGCACCTCGTGCGGCGCGGTCGGGTCGACCTTCGCGATCACGCGGCGGATCTTGGCGAGCTCGTCCATCAGGCCGGCCTGCGTGTGCAGGCGGCCGGCGGTGTCGGCGATCAGCACGTCGATCCCGCGCGAGCGCGCGGCGCTGACCGCATCGAAGATCACCGACGCCGAATCGGCGCCACCGCTCTGCGCCAGCACCGGCACGTCGTTGCGCTCGCCCCAGACGCGCAGCTGCTCGACCGCGGCGGCGCGGAAGGTGTCGCCGGCCGCCAGCATCACCCTCGCGCCCTCGCGCTTCAGGTGCTGGGCGAGCTTGCCGATCGTGGTCGTCTTGCCGACGCCGTTGACGCCGACCACCATCAGCACGAAGGGGCCGCCGTGGGGCGATGTGAAGTCGAGCGGCCGCGCCAGCGGCGCGAGCATCCGCACCATCTCGCGACGCAGCGCGCGGGTCAGCGCGGCGGCGTCGGCGAACTCGCGCGCGGCGATGCGGCGGCGGAAGTCCTCGACCAGCGCGGTCGTCGCGGCGACCCCGACATCGGCCGTCAGCAGCACGGTCTCGAGTTCATCGAGCAGGGCCTCGTCGAGCCTGGGGTTCCCGGAGAACAGGGCCGCCAGGCCACGTCCGAGCGCATTGCCGCGCAGCCGCTCGCGCCAGCGGGGCAGGGCCTCGGCGTCATCGATCGACGACGGTTCCGCGGCCGGCGCCGGCGCGGCCGTCGCGGGGGTCTCGGCGGGCGGCGAGCATGCGATCGGTCCGGCGCCGATCCCGATCGCGTCCGCTGGCGCTCCGTCGGTCGCTGCGCCGGAGGCTTCGGACCGGGGCGGATCCCCGGTTTCGGTCGCGTCGGCCGGACCCGGGGGCTTTCGCTTCCAGAACCAGATCATTGCCGGTCGGCCGCTCGAATCCCAGAATCGCGGGATCGTATCAGCCGGGTCCGCCGCGATGCCGCAACCGCCGCGCAAGGTCCGGATCATCGCCGGAAGGTTCCGCGGCTCGAAGCTCGAAGTCATGGATCGACCGGGACTGCGTCCGACGCCGGACCGGGTCCGGGAGACGCTGTTCAACTGGCTGGCGCCGCGCATCGAGGGCGCTCGTTGTCTCGATCTCTTCGCGGGCAGCGGCGCGCTCGGAATCGAGGCCGCCTCCCGCGGCGCGTCGAGGACCGTGCTGGTCGAGCGTGATTCCGTGCTGGCCGCGTCGCTGCGCGCGGCGGTCGCGCGTCTCGGAGTGGCCGGCGCCGAAGTCGTGTGCACGGACGCGCTCTCGTACCTCGCGGGCCCGGCGAGCCCCTTCGACGTCGTCTTCGTCGATCCGCCCTTCGACGCCGACCTGTGGTCGCAGGTCGCGGCACGCCTAGGCGAGCGCGGTTGGCTCGCGCCGGGGGCGCAGGTCCACGTCGAGTGGCCGGCGGATCGCGAGCCCACGATGCCGCCGACCTGGCGGGTCCACCGCGAGGGCCGCGCCGGCGCGGTGCGGCATGCGCTGTATGCGGTCGACTAGCCGCGCCATTGCCCGCTCGCGCGCGCCGGCTGGCCTTGGCGCGCGGGCCGGGGCCGGGTCACGGCGTTGATCGAGCACGTCGCGCTCGCGATCGCGTTCGCCGCCGGGATCCATCTGGCTGGCCTCGGGCTCCTGTGCCTCGCAGCGCCGGCGCGCGGTCGCCGCTTCCTGACGGCCTTCGCCAGCTCGCGACGATGGCACGTCACCGAGCTGGCGATCCGGATGGTGGTCGGCGGAGCGCTGGTCATCGCCGCGCCCCGGGTGTCGTTCCCCGCGGCGCTCTCGGTCGCCGGCTGGACCCTGATCGTCACCACCACCGTGCTGCTCGCGATGCCGTGGCGCTGGCACCGAAGGGTCGCCCGGGCGACCGTCCCGCATGCACTGCGGGTCCTCCCGTTGCTGGGACTCTCGTCGCTCGTGTTCGGGGCGGTGCTGCTCGTGGCGCTCGCGCGCGGCAGCTGACGGCCGCCGGGCGGGCGGCGGGGGATGCGACCCGGGCCTTGTCCTGGGGGCCGGTCGGCCGCACATGGCATAATCTCGGGCTTTGACGAGCGCCCCGCCTGCCGTCCGAGGCGTCGGGCCTCGGGGCATGGGATGCCGCCCGGGCATGCGCCGGCGGCACGGGCTGACCGCGAATCGAGGACCGACGATGGATTTCCTGATCTCCCCCGCCCTGGCGCAGGCCGCGCCGGGCCAGCAACCGAGCATGATGCCGATGCTGATCATGATGGTGCTGTTCTTCGTCGTGTTCTGGCTGATCGCGATCCGCCCGCAGATGAAGAAGGCGAAGGAGCACCGCGCGATGCTGGCGGCGCTCGCGAGAGGCGACGAGGTGATGGCGGCCGGCGGCCTGCTTGGGCGGGTCGAGGACATCGCCGAGTCGATCGTCACGCTCGAACTCGCGCCCGGTGTCTCGATCAAGGTTCAGAAGCAGGCGGTCACCGCGGTCCTGCCCAAGGGCACGCTGAAGTCCGCCTGACCCCATCCGGGCGGCGCCGCCGCCCACCCAGACCGGTCGGCGCCGAGGCGCGCCGCCATGCCCAGGTCCCGACATGCTCGAATACGCCCGCTGGAAGCTCGTCGTCGCAGCTCTGATCACCGTCGTCGCCGCGATCTATTCGTTTCCGAACCTGTTCCCGCAGGACCCCGCGATCCAGATCTCCGCGAATCGCGGCGCGGTCGTCGATGCCGCGCTGAAGGAGCGGGTCCAGGGCGTGCTCGAGGAGAACGGCCTGCCGTTCAAGTCGATCGAGATCAGCGAGACCGGCGATCGGCTGCTGGCGCGCCTGATGACCGCCGACGAGCAGCTCCCGGCGCAGCAGAAGCTGCGCGACGCGCTCGGCGACAACTACACCGTGGCGCTGAACCTCGCCTCGACCGTCCCCGGCTGGCTGTCCGCGATCGGCGCCAAGGCGATGACGCTCGGACTCGACCTGCAGGGCGGCGTCCACTTCCTGATGGAGGTCGACCAGCGCGCGGCCAAGGACAAGATGCTCGAGCGACTGGTCGACGACGCGCGCACGCTGCTGCGCGACAGCGGGATCAACTACCGCTCGGTGACCCGCACGCCGAGCGGCTTCAGCGTCACGCTGTCAGACCAGGCCGAGCGCGATCGTGCGGCGAGCCTGCTGGCGCGCGACCTCGCCGAACTCGCGCTCGATGACGGCGCGGTCACGGCCGAGGGCGCGGTGCTGGTGGCGAATGCGCGCGAGGACGCGATCGCGCGCGCGATGAGCGACGCGGTGCGCCAGAACGTCGCGACGCTCGGCAACCGCGTCAACGCGATCGGCGTCGGCGAGCCGCTGATCCAGCAGCAGGGCGCCGCGCGCATCGTCGTGCAGTTGCCCGGTGTGCAGGACACCGCCGCGGCCAAGCGGATCCTCGGCGCGACCGCGACCCTCGAGTACCGAGCGGTCGACGAGGAAAACAGCGTCGCGGACGCGCTGGCCGGGCGGGTGCCGCCGGAGTCGCGCCTGTACCGGACCCGGGACGGACGCGACGTGCTGCTGAGGAAGCGCGTGATCGCGACCGGCGACCAGCTGCTCGACGCGGCCGCCGGCTTCGACCAGCGTGACGGCAGCCCGATGGTGTCGGTGACGCTCAACAACGTCGCGGCCCGCCACATGCAGGACTTCACCAACGAGAACGTCGGTCGCGGGATGGCGGTGGTGTTCATCGAGCGCATTCCGGAAGTCCAGATCGTCGACGGGCAGACCGTCCGCACCTCGCGCATCCGCGAGGAAGTCATCAGCATCGCGACCGTCCGCGAGCCGTTCGGGAAGCGCTTCCAGACCTCGGGCCTCGCGTCGAGCCAGGAGGCCTCGGAACTGGCGCTGCTGCTGCGCTCTGGCGCGCTGGCAGCGCCGATGGACATCGTCGAGGAACGGATCGTCGGCCCGAGCCTCGGCGCCGCGAACATCCGCGCCGGCCTGCTGGCGGTGACGGGCGCCTTCGTGCTGACGATGGTGTTCTTCCTCTTCTACTACCGCATGTTCGGCGTGATCACGTGCCTTGCGCTGCTGCTGAACCTGCTGCTGGTGGTCGCGATCATGTCGCTGCTCGGCGCGACGCTGACCCTGCCGGGCCTCGCCGGCCTCGCACTCACGGTCGGTCTGTCGGTCGACGCGAACGTGCTGATCAACGAGCGCATCCGCGAGGAGCTGCGGCTCGGGAACTCGCCGCTGGCCGCGATCCAGGCCGGCTACGACCGCGCGACCGGCACGATCGTCGACGCCAACGTGACCACGCTGCTCGCCGGCATCGCGCTGTTCGCGTTCGGCACCGGCTCGGTCAAGGGCTTCGCCGTGACGCTGTGCCTCGGCATCATCACCTCGATGTACACGGCGGTCTCGGTCGCGCGGGGCCTCGCGTACCTGATCTACGGACGCCGCCGCAAGCTCGCGGCGATCGCCATCTGACCGGAGTCCCGACGTGCGCTTCTTCGAGATCGTTCCGTCCAACACGCGCATCGACTTCATGGGCTGGCGGCGCGTCACGCTGTCGGCTGCCGCGGTATTCGTCGCGATCGCGATCGCGGCGCTGGCCATCCGCGGCCTCAACTTCGGGCTCGACTTCACCGGGGGCACCCTGGTCGAGCTCAAGTTCGAGCAGCCGGCCGATGTCGAGAAGGTGCGCCAGCAGCTCGCCGCGGCGGGCTACACGAACCCGGTCGTCCAGACCTTCGGCACGCAGAACGACATCGTCGTGAGGCTGCGCAGCGAGCCCGGGCAGACCAACGCCTCGCGCACCGCCGATGCGATCCTCGAGGCCGTGCGCACCGCGGACAATCCGGTCAGCGTCACGCGCAGCGACTTCGTCGGGCCGCAGGTCGGCAAGGAGCTGGCCGAGAACGGCCTGCTGGCGCTGGTCTTCGTCGGCATCGGCCTCCTGATCTACATCGCGGCGCGCTTCGAGTGGAAGTTCGCGCTGGCTGCGATCATCACCACGATCCACGACGTGATCGTCGTGGTCGGATTCCTGGCGCTGGTCCAGCGCGAGTTCGACCTCGTAGTGCTGGCGGGCGTGCTGGCGGTGATGGGCTACTCGATCAACGACACGATCGTCGTGTTCGACCGCGTGCGCGAGAACTTCCGCTCGCTGCACCGGGTCGAGCCGGTCGAGGTCCTGAACCGCTCGGTCAACCAGACCCTGTCGCGCACGATCATCACGTCGCTGGTCACGCTGCTGGCCGCTGTCGCGCTCTACGTCTACGGCGGCGGTTCGCTCGAGGGCTTCGCGCTGGTGCAGATCGTCGGGCTGATCTTCGGTACCGTCTCGTCGATCCTGATCGCGTGCCCGCTGCTGCTCTGGCTCGGCGTCAACAAGCAGGACCTGATGCCGAAGGCGCGCGACGACAGCGAGCTCGCGCGCCGGCCGTAGGAGCGACCGAAGGTCGCGATCGGCGCGACCGGCGATGCGTGATGCGATCACGCGCTGCGTCGAGATCGCGATTCGCCTCGGAATCGCGCGCTGCGCTTGCTCCTGCGGCGGAGAATCGATGCTCCCGTAGGAGCGACCGAAGGTCGCGATCGGCGCGACCGGCGATCCGTGACGCGATCACGCGCTGCGTCGAGGTCGCGATTTGCCTCGGAGTCGCGAGCTGCGCTCGCTCCTACGGCGGAGAATCGATGCTCCCGTAGGAGCGACCGAAGGTCGCGATCGGCGCGACCGGCGATCCGTGACGCGATCACGCGCCGCGTCGAGATCGCGATTTGCCTCGGAGTCGCGAGCTGCGCTCGCTCCTGCGGC